>JAGBNO010000024.1 GCA_017634355.1 Lachnospiraceae bacterium | reverse complement strand
TGCTTTTGCAGATCCTGCCTATAGACCAGAAGCTGGCCCTTTAATGCGGCCAGGGCGCTATTCTGCTGGGGATCTTTTTCCGCAGCCGCAGTAAGCTCCTTTTCCACCTGCTCCAGCTGGGCTATCCTCGACTTCAGCTCATTAATATAGCCAGCATCGGCAGCAAAAACATTAGTAGACATGGACAGCGTCATAACGGCGGCTGCCATAACCTTTGCTAATTTTTTCTTCATAATTAATACACCTCTTTTCATAGTGCGGCCAAAGATCTCTCAGCCGCTAAAAATCATTATCCACAACTGTAACCAAATAAGCGGAACCCAAGTACAAAAAACACTGGATTCCTATAGGAAACGAATTAATAAGTTGCACCATAAGGAGCCTATAATGCCAAATGTATCAACCCCTGATTAGGCAATTTCTAAATCCGTTTGCTATAACAGACAAGTCGAAAATATAGCACAAGAATTATTAAAAATCAACCATCTCTTTCTTTTTTTAGTTTACATAATACCAAACTTGATCTTTTCTAGCTGGCGATTTTTTACACTAAACCAGCTCTTAGGAGCTGTTCAGAAATAACTTTTAAGCCCAGCGCAAAAGGAATCAGATTTCTACCTTGTCCCAGCCCTGGTCCTGATAGCTCTCTATGTCCAGGCTATTCTTATCAGCATATTCCCTGATGGTTTTTTTTCTGATTTCCTCACTGTCCTTGTCCCTATTATTAAAGGCATCCATGAGCTCCTTGTCTATACCAAAGATGCGTTCGCTGCTAGGGCCATAATCGCTGCCATCCTCTACCTGATCAAAAGAGCTTGCCTTATAGGCATCTCCGTCTTTAATGAGTGTGAACATGCCCGGATAGCTGCCCCCGCTCTCAAAAGCCAGATTTTTGTCCTCCAGCTTGTAATTCATGACCCAGAAGTCGCCCCAGACCTTGACCTCATCCTTATTACTATCATCTGTGCGAAGTACCTGGAATAAGGGTATCATGACATCTGATTTGTCATAGTGGGAAGCTGCATTTTCATTCATATAGTCGAGGATAGCATTCATATAGGGCTCGTCATCCGCAAAAGAAAATGCAGGAAGAGAGGCGGCGCTTTCCCCTTGGCCGCCTTCTTCCCCGCCACTTGAAGATCTGCCGTTATCTTCTAAGAGATTCGTCTCCTTATAAACTATGCTGCCTCCGCTCTCGTCATATATGCCTGAATAAACGCCGCTGCCATCCGCTGAGACAAATAAAGTGTCCAGTCTCGACAAATGGTCTCCGTCTACGAGCCACCTCCAGTCGAATACAAGGTACTTTTCCGATTCCACCTCTGCATCGCCCATATAGCCAAAAGAATATGTATTGCCTGTATCTGCGTCCTCTTTTCCGAAATGGTCTTCCAGAAATTTAAGTGCCGATTCTTCATTCAATAGCCCGCCTTCAGGAGCAGCCTCAGCCTCCTTCGCATTTTGGCTTTCTCCTGCTGAATTTACGCTCCCGCTTTTTTCAGTCTCCTTTGCGGACTCGCTTTCTCCTGTCTCCTGCGCAGTCGCACTTTCTTCTACTGACTGTGAGGCTCCGCTTTCCTCTGCCGCCTGTGTGGTCCCGCTTTCTCCTGCTGTCTGCCCCGCAGTACCCGCATTGGCACCGCCTGAGCAGCCCATGAGCAGGCTAAGCGTTAAAGCAGTTGACATAACTAATGTAAATGATTTTCTCATTTCCTACTCCTCTTTCAAAAAAAATTATTTATGAACAGCTCCTTACTTTGCCGCCTCTTCATACAGCTTTTCTAATAATTCCGGCGTCACCGAACGGACTTCGTTATATATGACTTCTCCCTTGCGGTTTAATACTATGGTCTGCGGCAGGGTACTGGAGCCATTTACTATTCCGAAGATGCGTTCATCCTCATCATCTATGGCTATAGGTATGTCAAAGCCGTGCTGAGCCACATACTCTCCTACGTCCACAGTCGTGAAATGCGCATGAACGGCGAGTATGCTAAGGTCTTCCTTGTGGGACTTCAATAATTCGCCAAAATACGGAAGCTCAGCTACACAGGGGCCGCAGTAGGTAGCCCATAGATTAATGATAGTGACCTTCCCCCTGTTTTCGCTCAGCTTGAATGTACTGCCGTCTAAACATTCTACGCTGAAGTCCTCCAGCCTTTCGCCCACCTCAAAGCCTATGGGCGCATCGCTCTCAAATGTGTCAGAGCCTTCAGCCTCATCTCCTAGAGGCTTTTCTGCCTCATTTGCGCCATCCTCCTTTGGTCCAGATGCCTCATTATATCCAGAGGATACTTCCTCTGCGGCATTTGCCTTCTTCTTTCCGGATGGATCCAGCACATTATACCAGACCAAGGCTGCGCATAGGACAGCAAGAAGCACTCCCCAGGCTGCCTTTCCTATCTTCCTCCTCCTTGCGGCCAAACTTCCTTCTGATATGCCGGAATCATTATGGCTATCATTTCCATTGTTCTTTGACGGGCACATCAGTGTGTATTTTCCTGCCTTCAGGGAGATAGCCTCCTTAGGGCAGCGGTCCATACACTCCCCGCAGTGTATGCACTCGTGGTCCCCCACATATCTCACGTCCATCTTGCAGGTCTTCACACAGAGCCCGCAGCCGTTGCAGCGGAGCGGGTCCACCTTTATCCCCACTATGGCAATACGGCTGAATAAGCCATATAACGCTCCCAGCGGGCAGATGAATCGGCAGAAGGAGCGGTAGCAGAAAACACACGCAAGCCCTATTATCAGCATTATAATGAACTTACGGGTAAAGAATATCCCCAGCATGCCAAAATAGCCTTCGTTATTGGGATTGGAGAGAAGCCCCATAGCCCCCTCTACCGTGCCTGCGGGGCATATATACTTACAGAATGCCGGTACGGCCATGCCCTTTGCAAGGCCATAGTAAAGCGTTATGGCAAACACAAAAACCGCGAGGAAGACATATTTAAGATACGTCAGTGCCCTTGTCAGCCTGCTTTTCCTAAGCTTAGGCGTCGGTATCTTATGAAGGAGCTCCTGTATAAGCCCCAGAGGGCATAGAAAACCGCATATAGTCCTACCGGCTATGAGCCCATATAGGAGAATTATGCCTATCATATAGAAGCCTATATGCTGCCCTGAAGAGGCCACCGCCGCCTGTACCGAGCCTAAGGGACAGGCTCCCACGGCACCGGGGCAGGAATAGCAGTTAAATCCAGGCACGCAGAGAGCCTTTGTGCTCCCCGTATATATACTGCCATTCACAAAGCCCTTCAGATAGGCATTATAGAGAAGCGCACTGTAAAGCTGTATAAGACGCCTCTTAGTAGGTCCGTACCTATTCCACCATGTGGCTATGTTTTCCATAAAAATGTTCTCCTATGCAAGAATTCAATAGACTTGCTGGTACGGACTTTCATATTTCACCCCAGCCCTATGCATTCGGTGCAGACCTTTACTGCCTTTATCAGTACATCCATCATGCTGCCGTTTACTATGCCTGCGGCTATACATATAATCGCCGCCACAAAAATAATGATCTGAGCTAACCCGACAGTGCCGCCCCTGTAAGCCATCTGCCTCTCCTTGTCAAAGTCTATCTCCTTTACCGGCCTGTCTGCATTCTCATCATGTATTCCCTTCAGGCGGCCGATTACTGCAAAGCAGAGCGCAATAATCATGACTGCGGTTCCCGGAGCCGCGGCCGAAACCGCTTCTTCCTTGGTATATATGCTCTCTGTGGGGTCTGCCGCCAAGCGTGCGCTTCCCTTTATGTAAACCTGTACCGTGGCTGAGATAAGAAGCACCGCCGCCAATATGCATAGAGCCGACTGAATAATGAGAAAGGGCTTGGTCTTCATCATTTTTACCTCTTTCACGCCTTTTCCAGAATAATATGCATGTCGCTGAAAGTGTCAGGCATTACCTCCTCTCCTGTATACTCCTTATAGCCGTCGGGGACTTTTAGGATATGCACAGTATAATTGCCCTTTGGCACCTTGAAGGCCGCCATGCCGTCCTTGTCTGTCTTTGCCATGTGGCAGGTGTCGTCAGAGCAGAACTGCACCATCGCCCCCTCCAAAGGGGCGCTGGTCTTATTCGTCACATATATCCTGTACTCGTTGCTATTATTATTTGTAATAGACGTTTTCTCGTCAGCCTCCAGTGCAGCCACCTTGCCGGACAGCAGGTCGTCTATCACCCTCTCGTAAGCCTCAACATCTGCGCCTACGACGGGTTCACACATGATCTTCCCTTCGCTGTCCACGAAAAAGCTGGTGGGCCAGCCGCCATCCATGTTGAAGTCTTCAGTCGTTGCGCCTTCCCAGGGCAGGATATTCAGGTAAGTGTCGCCGTTCTCGCTGAGTATCTCCTTTGCAAGCTCCGCCTTTCCCGCTTCATCTCCGTCGCCCACAAGGCCCACGATGGCACACTCTTTTTCATTGAGCCTCTTATTTATCTTTTCCAGCTCCGGAAGCTCATCCTTGCACCAGCCGCACCAGGTAGCCCACACATTCACCATGGTTACCTTATTCTTTGAAAATACTTCATCGCTCGTCACCTTGTTTCCATCAATATCCTTGGTCTCAAAGCTTATCTTATTGCCTATCATTTTGGTATATGCGCTCACGGGCTCACCGAACTCAGCCTTTCCTATAGCTTCCTCCAGTGTTCCCACATAGGAATCATATTCCCCCTTGAATTCATCGCTAAGCCTTGCTATGCCCTCATCCTCAGGGTCGTAGTACTTATAAAAGGTATATTCGCCCTCCTTCTTTAGCTCGGTGAATTTATCCTGCTTATACGAGCCATCCAGCATATACTCCAGGATCTCCGCAAACTCCGATGGCTTGTCGTCTCCTTTTACTGTGATTACCTCTGGCAGTTTTACGCTCGAATTATAATACTCTTCCACGTCTTTGTCGCTTGGGCTATCGCTCTCAAAGAACGCCATTACATTCTCTGCCGGCATGCCCACATACGTAAGCGCAGTCCTAAATATCCCCTGCCCAGGCATTACCTCATCCGCAGAATACTCTATATAGCCTTTGGAATCGAAGAAATCAGCCGGAAGTTTAAGTGTGACGCCACTATCTTCAAATTTCAATGTTCCGTCAAAGCCTTCCCTGCCGGACCCGGCTTCATTTCCGGCCTCTGCCACAGAAGCTTCGGCATCGGCAGCAGTTTCGGAATCTGCCACCTCTTCGCCTGCAGGCTCTGCGGTCTCTGCTGCAGGCTCCTCTGCCGTTTGGCTTTCAGAAGTCCCAGCGGCTGAATCGGCAGGCGCTGCTTCTGAGGCGGCCGCTTCTGTCCCTGCCTGTGCATCTGCCGCAGGGGCCTGGCTCCCCTCGTTATTACCTGCGCAACCTGCTGTAAATACCATCACGCCTGTTAGCAGTATTGAAACTAATTTCTTTTTCATTTTTCCCTCCCTTGCATATAGCTCACTATATAACGGAATGATTATAGCACTTTTTTTGTATCTATACAGCACCCCTGTAAAAGGCTCAAAAACGGCCTGATTCCAAAAAAGCCGATACGATTTACGTCGTATCGGCTCTTGGTTCATTTAAGCGGCTATCACACCGGATAGGCCCCGTTCTTCTGGTCGGCCTTCGTAAGGTCCACGCCCTCCTGCTGTGCTTTCCTGTACTTAAAGAAATCTACTGCCACCTGAGGGAAAAGCGCATAAGAAAGCACGTCCTCAGGCTGCTGCTTCCACTGCTCCACTTCCTTCTCATACTGAGGAAGCTGAGGCGACAGATGGTCTGCGGGCCTGTCCGTTATGGGAGTCTCGCCGGGAATGATCTTTTTCACAACCTCCGGATTCATAGGCTTGATAGTCTGGCCGTACTTACCCCTGCAGAGGTCCTTGGTCTGTTCTGTGGCGACCTTGTACCTCTCACCCATGAGCACATTCATAACAGCCTGGGTGCCAACGATCTGGGAAGACGGCGTGACAAGCGGCGGCTCACCGAGGTCCGCCCTGACGCGCGGCACTTCCTCCAGCACCTCAGTCAGCTTCTCTGACTTGCCCTGCTCGTCCAGCTGCTTAATCATGTTGGAGAGCATACCGCCCGGAACCTGATAGCGCAGCGTATTGATATTCACGCCCAGCACCTTCGGGCTCAAAAGGCCTGTCTTCAGGCACTCCTCCCTATATGGGGCAAAGTGGTTCGCAACCTTTATGAGAAGCTCCAGATTGAGCCCTGTGTCATAAGGGGTCCCCTCCAGCGCCTTCACCATAACCTCTGTGGCCGGCTGTGAAGTGCCGAGGGCCAGCGGCGACGATGCAGTGTCTATGATGTCCACGCCTGCCTCTATAGCCTTCAGATATGTCATAGACGCAACACCTGAGGTATAGTGCGTATGCAGCTCTATGGGAAGCTCTGTCTCCGCCTTCATGGCTGAAACCAGGTCGTATGCGTCCTGGGGCAGGAGCAGTCCCGCCATATCCTTAATGCATATAGAGTCTGCGCCCAGGTTCTCAATCTCCTTCGCAGTCTTCTTCCAGTATTCCAGCGTATAGGCATCTCCCAGCGTGTAGGACAGGGCTATCTGTGCGTGCCCGCTTTCCTTCTTTGTGGCCTTCACGCAGGTCTCCAGATTCCTTAGATCATTCAGGCAGTCAAAAATACGGATCACATCTATGCCGTTGCTAATGGATTTCTGAACAAAGTATTCCACTACATCGTCCGCATAGTGGCTGTATCCCAGGATATTCTGACCGCGGAAAAGCATCTGCAGCTTAGTGTTCGGCATGCCCTTCCTGATCTTCCTAAGCCTCTCCCAGGGGTCTTCCTTCAGGAAGCGGAGACAGGAATCAAAAGTTGCCCCGCCCCAACATTCGACTGCATGATAGCCGACCTTGTCCATGGTCTCCAATATCGGAAGCATCACTTCCGTAGGCATACGGGTTGCTATAAGGGACTGGTGGGCATCCCTCAAAATCGTCTCTGTAATGCCCACAGGCCGTTTCTTTACATCAGACATTTATACCTCCTCTATTACATATAGTATATTCTAATTGGCTTTCGCTCCAAAGTTTTCAGCCTACTCCAAATACCGCCATGAATGTGCCCGCGACAACGGCCGTGCCCACGACGCCTGCCACGTTGGGCCCCATGGCATGCATTAGAAGGAAATTCGTGGGATCCGTCTCTGCGCCAACCTTCTGCGAAACCCTGGCCGCCATTGGCACGGCAGAAACTCCTGCAGAGCCTATGAGGGGATTTATCTTTCCTCCGCTAACCTTGCACATAATCTTTCCGACTAAGCAGCCCGCGGCTGTTCCAAAGGCAAAGGCAATGAGCCCAAGTATGACTATCTTTATCGTAGTAGCATTGAGGAAGGCTTTTGCGCTGGTCGTTGCGCCTACAGAGGTGCCGAGCATTATGACCACTATATACATCATAGCGTTTGACGCAGTCTCCTGCAGCTGCCGGACGACACCGCACTCCCTGAAGAGATTGCCCAGCATAAGCATCCCTATAAGAGGGGCCGTAGTAGGAAGTATCATAGTGACTATTATCGTAACTATAATGGGGAAAAGCACCTTCTCCAGCTTAGAGACAGGGCGCAGCTGCTCCATTTTTATAGCCCTCTCCTCCTTAGTGGTGAGCAGCTTCATTATAGGCGGCTGTATGATGGGGACGAGCGACATATATGAATAGGCCGCCGCGGCTATGGGCCCAAGTATTGAGGTCTGGCCGAGTTTGGTCGCAAGGAAGATGGACGTAGGACCGTCAGCTCCTCCTATCATGGAAATGGCCGCGGCCTCCTTGTCGTTGAAGCCCATGGCTATAGCCCCGAAATAAGCCATAAATATGCCGAACTGCGCCGCCGCGCCCATGATGAAGCTCTTGGGATTGGCTATAAGCGGGCCAAAGTCCGTCATAGCGCCGACACCCATAAAGATCAGGCAGGGAAGTATGGCCCATTCGTCCAGCTTGAAGAAATAGTTTAAGAGCCCTCCTTCCTCCATTATCTCAGGATAGATGTTCACGAGGAGCATACCAAAGGAAATGGGGACCAGGAGCAGGGGTTCGAATCCCTTGACTATGGCCAGGTACAAGAATACCAAAGCCACGCCAATCATTATGAGATTCCCCCCCGTGATATTTGTAAAGGCAGACTGTCCGAATAGATTCGCCAGCGTGTCTGCGATATATTCCATAAAAAGTCCTCCTAAATAAAGAACCGTAAATCCAGTATTGTAATGAACAGAGCTAAAAATGAGCAAGTTTTCAGCCCTAGTACACTGAATAATTAATTACTGCTGCATTCACGCCGTATGAGCGTACATATGCGATAAAACCGAATGAGCCACTTGTGATTGTGGTTGAAGAAGCCTATGTGCGATCAGACAAGTGAATGTGGCAGATAATTATCATTCGGGGTACTAGTTCAGGGTAGCAAGCAGAGTGCCGGCTTCACAAGGGTCTCCCACCGCGACATCTATGCTAGCCACAACACCGTCCTCAGGGGCAACCACAGGAATCTCCATTTTCATGGCCTCTATAGTGACTACGGTTTCGCCCTTCTTCACGCTGTCGCCCACCTTGGTGTCCAGCTTAAAGACCTTGCCAGCTGCGCCTGCCTCAACCCTTATGCTGCCTGCGCCGGCAGCTGCCGCCTTGGGGGCTGCAGGAGCCGCAGCCACAGGGGCTTTTGCCACAGAAGCCGCCGGAGCGCTGACAGGGGCCGCCGCTGAAGCGCCCTTTTCTTCTACTGTCACATCATAGGCCGTCCCATTGACGGTAATTGTATAATTCTTCATTTGAAATAATCTCCTTCCATGTAAAACTACTGCTTATCTCCTGCGCCTCACGGACCTTACTATAAAAGCATCGGGGGACACTTGAACGCCCCTCTCCCCGCTCTCATAGGCCGCAACTGCGGCGGCAAGCACTGCTATAAGCTCTCCGCCGGAATCTTCCCTATTCTCTTTAAGGGCTTCCTCCCTCTGCGCTATCTGTTCAGCCACCTTCTCTACAGGGAGCTTTTCTTCAGCCTTGGGCTTTAGGGCCGACTGGGCGATAAGCCCCATGAGCCAGATTGCGAGGCTCACTATTATAAGCACGCAGAACGTGGTCCCCATGCCCAGTATGGTATTCAGAAGGCCGTTCGTGATCTTCTCCTGCAAAGACCTGTTTACATTTACCGAAAGGCCGGTCACGATGTAATTCTTATTCATCGTGAACTCTGCCCTGGCCTCCTTGCCGTTCTTGCCCTTTAATGGGACATCACAGATAATCTCCTTGTCTTCCACCCTATAGACGGGCTTCCCCATCTGGGTTAAGTCTATGCCGCCCATCTCGCCCTCAGCGACCTTAAATGAGGCGAAACCGGACTGGAAAGCATTGCCTTTCATGGGTATGCCCTGATATGAAAGCGCATCGGAGAGCTCAGAGAGCTCTTCTTCCTCATAGCCCGCTATTTCAGCGGCCGCATCTGCAGGGATCCCATTGTAGAGGTCCAGTATCCTGGAAGTTAGCCCCTCCAGTGTTTCGGGATTGACCTCCACCTCATCTTTTTTCCTCTGCCCGCAGCCAGTCAGCGAGAAAAGAAGGCATAGGCACAGGGAAAGAAAAATCCATCTTTTTAATTTTTTCGCCATTATGATAAAAATTCCTTTCTATTGCACCTCAGGGCTTAGACCGTGCCGTGCTTCTTCTTAGAACCGAAATTGTCTTTGCCATAGAGCATTTCGAATGCGCCTATAACAAACTTACGGGTATCCTCAGGGTCTATGATGGTGTCTACATAGCCCCTTCCTGCGGCGCTTGCGACGCTCCCCTGCAGTTCATCGTAGGCCGCCGCCTTTTCCTTAAGGAAGGCCGCATCCTTTCCGTCATAGAGGATCTCAGCCGCATGCTTTCCATCTATGGCGCCAATCTTGGCATTACTCCAGGCATATACATAATCAGCCCCTATTGCCTTGGAATTCATAATAATGCCCGCAGAGCCGTAGCACTCACCCATTATCACATTTACCTTCGCAACAGAGGCTGTCGAAAAGGCATAGAGTAGCTTTGCGGCCTGGGTGGACATATATTTCTCAGCGCATTTGCCGCTGCAGTAGCCCTTCACGTCGGTGAGAGTAAGTATGGGAATGGAAAAGGCGTCGCAGAAATTCACAAGCTTTACCGCTTTTTTTATTCCCTTGACACAGAGCTTATTGTCAAAAGTCTCCTCAGCCTTGCCGTCCTCGCCCCACTTTTCCCTGCGGTTTGCAATGACGCCTACGGTGGAGCCATTCAGGCGTATAAAACCGGTCACCATGGACAGTCCTGCCCCGCGCCTGGTCTCGAAGAATTCACCGAAATCCGCCATACGCACTATGGCCGCTGCCGCATCCCTTCCGCACGCGGCCATATCGTCTATGGTCCGGTTGAGGTCGTCATTGGGGTCACTTAGAAAAGCTTCATCAGTGCAATTATCCGGCAGGAAGGACATAAGTGACCTTATCTCGGAGTAGAGCTCCTCCTCAGGGCCGGCCCAGTCCACGGTGCCAGACTTTCCATGCCTGTATCCGGCACTGGAGGTATCGTTTTTCTCCTCGCAGTTGCCCTTTATGGAATTAGGCGAATTTAAGAATAGCTTTGCATTGTCCTCCATAAATACGAAGTCGGACAGTTCCGTAAGGATAGACAGGCCTCCTCCGGCCGAGCCGAAAACAGCTGTTATCTGCGGGATAATGCCCGACGCCTTTGCCATGGCCTTATAGACCATCCCCAGGCCCTGCAGCGCATCCATGGACTCTTCAAGCCTTATGCCCGTGGAGTCCAGCATGCCTATTATGGGAGAGCCTGTCTTTCTTGCAAGCCTGTATAGATTCAGGATTTTCCTCGCATGCATTTCTCCCAGGGAACCCCCAAGGCTCTTAGGATCCTGGCTGTACACGTAGACCATCCTGTCCCCTATGGTTCCATAGCCTGTCACTACGCCGTCCCTTAGGACCGCTTCCCTGCTTTCGAAAAAATCTGTGCTGCGGGCATGGACCTGCTCACCGATTTCCACGAAACTGTTGTCGTCCAGCAGCGACAATATCCTCTTGCCCGCCGGACTATTCATGAGATCGCTCATATATACCTCCATTGTGGAGCATTGGGGTAGAATCAGCATCCTGTGACGCTCCGTGCACAGGCGCATCAAACTTTTGAACAGCTTAAAACTGCTCAATGCGCATACATTTGCTATTATAGCATAGCCCTTAAATAGTGTCCAACCTTATTGCAAGCCTTGATGTCAGGAGTCTCCCTGACGGGAAAATGATGCTGCGGCTTGACGCAGTTAACGGCATTAGTATAGGATGATGTTCTATAATTTATTTATGAAAAGGAAGCTTAGCAAATGTATATGAACATAGAACTGGTCCTTGCCAGTAATTCCATAAGGCGCAGGGAGATACTTGAGCGCACCGGCATAGATTTCAGCCTGGACGCGGCCGATATAGACGAGAACCTTGGAATAGACGACCCTGAGGAGCTGGTGCGGGAGCTGTCTTACAGAAAGGCCGCATCCGTTGCGCCAAAGCACAGGGGTAAGGCAGTGCTGGGGGCAGACACCATAGTGGTCCTTGGGAAGGATATACTGGGGAAGCCCAAAGATGAGGAAGACGCCTTCCAGATGCTGTCAAAGCTCTCAGGAAATACGCATAAGGTTTATACGGGCGTAACCATCTTAAAGCTTCAGGATAAAGAGCCCCCTGTGCCGGAAGAGCTGCGGGACACTTTCTGCTGCATGAGCGAAGTTACCATGTATGAGCTTGAACCTGAGCTCATACGTTCCTACATAGCCACAGGAGAGCCTATGGACAAGGCGGGCTCATACGGAATACAGGACATAGGGGCCATTTTAATCAAAGAAATAAGGGGCTCCTACCACAATGTGGTAGGACTCCCCATAGGCGAGGTATGGAGGCACCTCAAAGAATTCCTGTGAATTTGTAACTATTCAGCACCCCTTGAAAATACAAGAAATTCAAGCAGGGAGCTTGCTTACTGATTGGATTTCTTGTATTTTCAAGGGGCGGGCAAGGCGCAGGGCGCCTCTGACCGCCCACACCTCGGAACGCAGAGCGTTCCGAGGCGTGAAGGTGCTGAATAGATACCTGAATTTAAATCTTCCCCTCCACCATATACGCCGGCACCGTGCGCTCATTCTCATGGGCCATGATTATGTGCTCGCCCTCTGCCATCCTGGATAAGAAGCCCGCAAGCTTCCCGTTGAATGTATAGAGCCCTGGCATATTCATATAGGGATGGAACTCACCGTCCCCCCAGATAAAGTCTATATTGTCCGTAAGGTACTGCGGGCAGTATTCCTGGCAGAGGTAGCCCTTCTTATAGAGTTCCTCCGTGAGGGCCGCCCAGTCCTCGCTGCTGTACTCTTTTCCGGCCGCATATATGCCCTTGGAGGCATAGGAGTCCATGGGCTTAAGTATGTATTTCTCCCTGTTCTCCCTCACTTCCTCTAAGGATATGTCCTTTGGATCGAATTCCCAGGTTCCTGGCACATGGGCTTCCACGAAGGCATTCTCATCATCGCTCAGGATTTTTTTCGTACGGTCCATACGCAGTATGTGGAACAGCCACTTATTATGTATTATCTGGGTCTCGAAAGCGCCTGCGAGGAAAACTGCCCCGTCCCTCACCGCTTTCAGGAAGTCCTCCGATTCGTCCCAGTACTCCAGCACGTCCCTGGTTACCGCCCTCCTGTATATGGCGTCTATCCTATGCCCCCTATCCGAATATAGCTTCCCGTTCTCATATTTAAGCGTCCTCACGTCACATATCTCGCAGTCCACGCCTGCCTTCTGGAAGCGCCTAAGGTACTCCTCCATATCCCTGAGCGTGGCCTTATTGAGATAGTCCACTATGGCAATATTCGGGTGTTCGCACTTGTTTTCATATTTATCATATAAATTCAGGAAGGTCTCCACCCAGCTGTCAAAAAGCTCAAAGCTCCTTAGCCTGTACTTCCTTATGACCTCCTGATGGGCGGGGTTCATGGCGTAGGCCCTGTCGCCCTCTAAGTCACGGAGCATTGCGGCGGCCCCGTCCGTATTTATCTCACAGAAGGTAAAATCCCTATTCTCTTCATTATAGAAGATATCCAGCCTCGCTATGGGCAATACGGCATTATACTGTCTCTGCAGGAGGATAAGTTCCTTCAGCTTGTCAGGGAAAGGAAAGAGCTCCCTGAAGTCCTCTGCCTCCCTGTACTCATTTATTACCTTGCGGAAAATCCTATAGCTTAAATCTATGATCTCCTGAAAATATTTAAGCGTCTCCCTGCCGTAGACCTTAGGTATGTGCAGGGTCTTCTCCACCTGCCCGTTCCAGTATATGGGCGAGTGCTCCAAGTATTCCTTCATGGCGAGGGCGCCCTTTTTATTGTACTCCATGTTTTCAGATATCTGCCTTTTGTATTCTTCAAATACTTCTTTTTCTAAATCCATGCTTCCCTCCTTTATGAACTTCCGGGGTATATTTACATAACTTCTTTCGAGTGTGGGATTATAGCATATTGTCCCCCACTTTTCCATATCTGAACAGATCCTAAATCCATAAGGGGCAGGGGGGATAGTCACAGCTGTTTTCTTTTTAAATTGTTTATGATATAATACATTCCTGTCTGTGGGCCGGCATGATTATATGCAGCTATTATTATGGCAGGTCCTGAATTATCAGCATATTGCACAGATGCCAGGGCGGTATGCAAAAACATGGTTTTGACCCCAGCATTATTATACGAGGTAATATATATGGCAAATGAAGTAAATTACGCTGAAATAACCCCTGAAATACGTACTTTGGCAGAAAAGGCCAGGGTATCGACTATAATAGACCAGGAGCTCTATACAAAATTTGACGTAAAGAGGGGGCTGCGCGACTTAAACGGCAAGGGAGTTCTGGCCGGTCTCACCCATATTTCCGACATACAGGCCAAAAAAATAATCGATGGCAAGGAGATCCCCGCCGAAGGCAAACTCTATTACAGGGGGTATGATGTAGAGGAGCTCGTACACGGCTTTACGGAAGAAAAGCGCTTTGGTTTCGAGGAAACCGCCTATCTCCTGCTCTTCGGGAAGCTGCCAAATGAGGATGAGCTAAAAGAATTCAGCTCCATGCTGGGCTCCTACCGCTCCCTGCCCACGAGCTTCGTGCGCGACATCATCATGAAGGCCCCAAGCCGCGACATGATGAATACCCTCGCAAGGAGCGTTCTCACGCTCTACTCCTATGACGACAATGCGAACGACATATCCATCCCCAATGTGCTTAGGCAGTGCATGCAGCTTATAGCCCTCTTCCCCATGCTCTCGGTCTACGGCTATCAGGCCTATTCACATTACCACGACGGCAAGAGCCTCTTTATACACCAGCCCATTAAGGAAGTCTCTTCTGCGGAGAACCTTCTGCACATTCTCCGCCCTGACGGCAAGTATACGGAGCTGGAGGCCAGGATACTGGACGTTGCCCTCGTGCTGCATATGGACCACGGCGGTGGAAATAACTCCACCTTCACGACCCATGTAGTGTCCTCCACCGGCACCGACACCTATTCCGCAGTGGCCGCATCCTTAGGCTCCCTTAAGGGTCCGAGGCACGGCGGTGCCAATATCAAGGTCGTGCAGATGATGAATGACCTTAAGAGAACCGTAAAGGACACCACTGACGAGAAACAGGTAGGGGATTATTTAAGGAAACTATTGCATAAAGAAGCTTTCGACAGGCAGGGGCTCATATATGGAATGGGCCATGCGGTTTACTCTATCTCCGACCCCAGGGAAAAAATCTTCCGCTCCTTCGTGGAAAAGCTTGCCAAGGAAAAGGGACGGGAGGAGGAATTCCAGCTCTATGCCCTTATAGAGAGGCTGGGGCCTGAGATCATAAATGAAGAACGCTCCATATATAAAGGAGTATGCTGTAATGTGGACTTCTATTCCGGTTTCGTCTACAATATGCTAGGGCTTCCTACCGCCCTGTATACGCCTATTTTTGCCGTGGCGAGGATAGCGGGCTGGAGCGCCCACCGCATAGAAGAGCTCTCGAACAATGGCAAGATAATAAGGCCGGCCTACAAGCCCGTGTCCCCCATACGGAGCTATACTGCGCTTACAGAAAGGTAACGGTAGCGGCGGCTTCCACTTTAGAGCCTTGCTGCCGGATTTGCGCTATACCGCGCTTACAGAAAGGTAGCAGAAGCTGCGGCTTAGCCGGCTATTTTATAAGCTTTCAAGGATCAGGGCAGCAGGTACTTATTCTGGGCATTCCTTATAGTGACTGCAAGTATCACGCAGACTGTAAGGAGTATGCCCGTGACCACAAGATTTATGGTATTATTCATGAGGCCCATCTGGTCCATATAGAGGGATGCGCCTCCCAGGGCTACGAAAATCCCCCCAAACAGGAGATAGAGCGGGAACATTTTTTTAATATAGCCAGGGATGTCGGGCGCCATGTTCAGGTCTATATTCTTGCCCATTAGACCGTTATTCTCCAGGCCGCCGGTCTTCTTCATCCTAATGCCGTTATAGAGAATGTAGAGCCCTGCCAGTATTTCAATAAAGTCAAACATCAGGTTGAAATTTGCATCGTTCATAAAAACCTCTTTCCATGATACAATAGTTGACCGTAAAGCAATTATGAGCTTCCGGAGGTAGCTAAAATGACTAATGAAGAACTGAAGATCCTAATCTGTGACGATTCCCTCCTCGCAAGAAAAAGCCTGAGGGATGCCCTGAAGAATGCAGGCTGTACAGAGATTAAGGAAGTTTACGACGGGCAGTCTGCAGTAGACAGCTACAAGGAGGACAAGCCCGACATTGTATTCCTGGACATCGTAATGCCCGTAAAGGACGGCATTACGGCAGCCAGGGAAATCTGTGAATTTGATGAGAATGCTTATATCATCATGGTATCCTCTGTCGGCACCCAGCTGCACCTGAGGGAAGCGATCAAAGCCGGCGCCAAAGACTTTCTCCAGAAGCCACCCACTCCCGAACAGGTAAAAAATGTCCTGTCGCAGGTAACAGGCGAGGAACGTTAATGTCGAAAAAAGATCTATATATGGCGGAACTCATTTTTAACTTAGGTCGCTTCGTGGAGCAGCCCTTAGGCCTGGGGCCGGAGGAAAGATTATCTCAAATTCCAGAAAACTGCTATATCTCCCAGCATATTAAAGGCGACTATACCGCTATGACAGGAGTATACGGTTCTGATGATGTCCTTAAGTCTTTTGCGGAGAAGTATTCCAAAATGGACCTGTCAGCAGAGCCCGGCCTTATGGGGGAACTGGTCGCGGACTTTTTAAACCTGCATAACGGCCTCTTTATAGTAAATCTGTCGGAATCAGAGAATATAGAATCCACGCTTACCGTCCCCTCCTTTGATCCCAATGCGGCTCCCGGAGATATATTCGGGGAACTGTATTCGGTCAGTGTGGAATTTCCCTTTGGCACGCTCTGCTTCCTATTATCAGAAAGCTTATGAGCCACCTTTGATCCCCAGTACATCATTTTCTGATTAGCTAGACTTATTCTGAGAGCGTGAACCCTCTGCTAATGAGGGTTTGTGCCCTCAGAATTAGTCTAGTTAAATATGTAATAATGTATTTTGAAAAGCTATTTTTCCACTGTTTCTAAGAGCTGCGGCCCAGTCAGCATATCTATCTGCGCCTCTATCTCCATAGCGCACTCCATTATCCTATGCTTTGGTATATCACAGAAAATCTGCACGAGTTCAGGGTCCAGCTGGTTTCCGGCGGCAGACTTTAACGCCGATATGCCATCTTCATAAGTCCTGGAGGGCTTATATGACTTACTCACGGTCACGGAGGAAAAGGTGTCTGCTATAGCCAGCATCTTTGACGCCAGCGGTATTTTGTCCCCCTTCAGTTTATAATAGCCCCGTCCATCCATTCTCTCATGATGGTACTTTATCCAATCCAATATAGGCTCAAATGAATTTATGGGCTTAAGTATTTCTATGGATATCTCCGGATGCCTGCGCATAAGCTCCCACTCCTCATTCGTGAGCTTCCCTGGCTTATTCAGGATTTCATGCGGCACGCCCAGCTTACCTATATCGTGGAAGAGGGCCGCATACCTTAAATTCTCAGGATTCATTGAGAGCTTCATATTGAAGGGCAGGTACTCGTACATGAGTGACACGAGCCTCTCTATGTGTATGCTGTGCCCGTCCAGGTGCCTGTCCCTGGTCTCCATTATGCCTATTAGAGAGCCGGTAATCTTTAGCGACCGCCTCTTCACGCTGTGAGAAAGCCCTATTACCCAGGTCAGGGACACTGCCACCACAAGGCTCCCCCCAAAAAGCAGCGGACCGAACCATGGGTAGTCGGGGTCATTCATTATCACCACAAAGTAAAAAATAAGTCCCAGGCATATCAGGAAAAAATATATCCAGGTCGCTACCAGCTCCATTAGGTTAAATTCCGTCGCAACATCCTTTTTCATAAAGATAAAGTAGCCGCAGCGCATTACGCATAGGGTCATTATGCAAAACCCTATGGCAAGGAGGATTTTTGAAAGCGTGACAAGGCTCATGATTCATTCTCCTTTTATAGGAAACGAATTTAGTAATTGCCTAATCAGGAGCAACAATACCCGCTTTTGGCATTAATGCCCTGCTTTTGGCATTAGCAGCTCCTAATGGCGCAATTTCTTAATTTGTTTCCTATATTATGCTCAGTAACGACATTCATAAATAACTTCTTTGTGCAATTTTGCACAAGCAGCTTCAGGGGGACACACAGAGGTAAAACGGGAGTTAATAAAACAGCGTATACATAAACCGCCCGTCAGGCCCCCTCTTCGCCCTGTACATCATACAGCTGATCACGTCCACTGCATAGTAGCTGCCTGTAAGGGAGGCCTCTCCTGAGCTGTCCTCCAAAAACTCTTCCACTATATAATAAGTCCTGCTGCCCTCTTTTGCGGCCCTTGTGCTCTTATAACGGTAATGCCCGTCCACGCCGCTCTTGGCGCCATTTACATTATTCAAAAAACCCGTTGCCGTGAGGGAGGCAGTGACATAGTTTACCGCATCCTCTGGACTGCATATAGCCGGAATACTGAGAGAATATTCCTCAGAAACCACATTGCTGGACACCCCCCTGCCAGATATTGCCACAAAAGAGAGCGTGCTCTTCCCAAGCGGCATGGCTATGAGCTCCCCAGCCGAGTAAGGCAGGGATTCCTCTGTAGGTGTGCTGCCATCCTCCGTATAATAGACAAGGCAGTCCTCCGGCACTGTGGCCGATATATATTTGGGCTCCCCATAGCGCCCCGATGCAGGGGTAATCTCCGGCGCTTCCGGCGCTTCAAACTCCACCTCATAAATTCTGTGTACCGGTATAGAGGCCATATTATAAGGATTCTCAAATATGGCTGTAACCGTTGTCTCGCCTGCGTCTATGAGTATAGGGCCGGTATAGAGCTCCGAATCCTCGTTTGGAATGCTCCCGTCCAGGGTGTAGTAAATTGCGCCGTCATTCTCGCTCATGAGTTCCAGCCGCACCCTGTCCACATATTTGCCGCCGGCCGCTGAAAATAAGGGCGGCATGGTCATATAGTCGGCATATCGCCCGTAGATCTCCTCGTCCCTGCAGCTTCCCAAGAGACGGTTTATGTCCTCATTCCTGCCTTCATCTTTATAAAGCAGTATAAGGCTTTGGTATGCACCGTCATTCTGCGGGTCTTCTGAAATAATATTCCTTAATATGTCCTCTGCGTCCTCTTTCCTTCCTATGTGCTTCAGGCTGTCGGCATAGTTCAGCTGTTCGCTGAAAAGCAGTTCCTTATCCTCTTCCCCCTCCCCGCTCTTTTTGAAAACCTCGTCATAAAAGGCGGCCGCCTCCTCATATTTCCCTTCCGCATAGAGCTTCTCTGCCTCTGCTATATGGTTAACCTTTTCTGTGGTCCGCCTGTATATCATGCTCCCCAGGAAGAAAAGGGCAAGAACTATGGCTATCAACATTATCCATAGGAGAAGGGAGGCCGTGCGTATGAACTTAAGCTTCTCCTTAAGCCACGGCATTTCCGCAGTGCCCTCGGATACCCTGCGGCTGCCATCCTTAAAGAAAAGGCTGTCCAGCACGTCCGCCATGTCGCTCCTGGTTTCCGCTATGCTCTCTTCCAGGTCCACCTCATAGTCCGGCACTATCTGCACCGCATGGCCGCAGGACAGGCAGAAAACCTTATCTTCCGGGATTTCTTTCCCACATTTTGGACAAATCATTTTCTCTTAAATATATAATCTATACGCATATTCCAGGGCGCAAACTCTCACCGTCAGAGGGTTCACGCCCTCAGATTTTGACCCCATCATCATTCTATGAGTTCAGTTCGGATAGAGGGCTGAGAGATCAGGTATCCCACTGCCACTGCCATCATCCTCATCATCATCGTCCGCTTCCACATATCCGCCATTCAGCATGGCCTCGAATTCCCCTGCGCTCATGAGAATCTGCCTGGCCTTCGTGCCGTCTTCTCCGCTCACGACCCCTGCTTCAGCAAGCTGGTCCATAATGCGGGCGGCCCTGTTAAAGCCTATCTTAAATACTCTCTGGAGCTGCCCTATGGAGGCTTTCTTTTTATCTATAATGAAGCGGCCAGCCTCTTCGAAATACTGGTCCCTGTCGTCCTCAGGAGCATTTTCAGGCTCCTGTTCAGCATTTTTCCCGTTTGTAGAGGAGTCATAGGCTTCTATTTCTGAACTTATGTCAACTGTATCGCTGTCTGCTCCGCCCCATTCTTCCCTTATAAAGTCGGTCAGCTTCTGCACATCCTCGTCTGACACGAATGCGCCCTGCACCCTCTCAGGCCTGCTGACCCCCTGGGGGTAGAATAGCATGTCGCCCTTCCCCAGCAGCTTTTCTGCCCCATAGCTATCCAGTATCGTGCGGGAGTCCACCCCCGATGAAACGGCAAAGGCTATGCGGCTTGGCATATTGGCCTTAATGAGGCCGGTAATGACATCTACAGAGGGCCTCTGTGTAGCGATGATGAGGTGTATGCCGGCCGCCCTCGCCAGCTGCGTAAGACGGCAGATGGAAGTCTCCACATCCGACTTTGCCACCATCATAAGGTCCGCAAGCTCATCCACCACTATCACTACCTGGGGCATAAGCTCATAAGGCTCACCGTTCTTCTGTGTCACCCCATCCCTATTTAGCTCCGGAACCTTGGCATTGTAGCCCTTCATGTTCCTTACGCCTATCTCGGCAAAAAGGCGGTACCTCTTCTCCATCTCCGCCACGCCCCACTTAAGTGCGCCGGCGGCCTTCTGGGCCTCCGTCACCACAGGGGTTAAGAGGTGCGGCAGGCCATTGTAGACAGACAGCTCCACGACCTTGGGGTCTATGAGTATCATTTTTACTTCATCCGGCCTAGCCTTGCTTAGGATGCTGATTATAATTGTATTTATACATACAGATTTTCCTGAGCCTGTGGAGCCTGCAATGAGCAGATGCGGCATCTTGGCTATGTCAAAAACGACTGTTTTTCCGCCTATGTTCTTTCCTACGGCAAAGGAAAGCTTGGACTTGGCGCTCTGGAATTCCTCGCTCTCCAGAAGGTCCCTCAGCATAACCGTCTCATTGACCTTATTAGGTATCTCTATTCCTATGGCGGCCTTCCCAGGTATGGGGGCCTCTATCCTAATATCCATGGCGGCCAGGTTCAGCTGTATGTCATCCGCAAGGGAAAGTATCTTATTTACCTTTACCCCCTCTTCGGGCTGCATCTCATAGCGGGTGACGGTGGGACCCTGTATGGAGCCCAGCATCTTGACCTGTACGCCAAAGCTCTTTAAGGTATGCTCCAGCTTGTCTGCGGTCGTCTTTAACTCCATCTCAGACTCCATGGCAACCTTTTTCCCTGGCTCCAGTATGTCCGCCGGAGGCAGAACGTAGTCCGCAAGGTAATCCTTCTTCTCATGGACTTCAATAGGCACGCTGGGGACAGGCTTTTTCTCAGCAAATAATTCCCTGGGCGGCGCCTCTCCCCTTATGGTATCTATATAGGGGTATATGGGCTTTTCACGCTCATACTGCGGAATGCTGTATACTCCCGCTTTATTATTAGACGGCTCAGGCTCTGCAATCTTCCTCTTAACCGGCGCAGGTTCAGAAAGCGCCCTCTGCAGCTCCTCCCACTCCTCGTCATCTATATACTCGTCCTCCTCATCGGGGTCAGAGCCGCCATCTAAATCCTCATAAACATTTCTGGGCTCTTCTTCATGCAGCATATATGAGGTATTTTCCTGCGTTCCATAGTCAAAGTTTCCGCTGGCTTTTTCTTCTCCATGGCTGTAATCTTCGTAGGCCTTTTCCTGTAATCCATTGTCAGGGTTTCCGCTGGCTTTTTCTTCTAATCCATGGCCTGAATCTTCGTAGGCTTTTTCATAAAGCCCATTCTCCCGTGAACTGCCGCCTCCGCTGGCGCCTTTCTCATTATACCACTTATCGGAAGTTTCTCCCCCTGCGTAAGAAACTAATTCCCTATCCTCTCCCTCGGCTATACTTTCAAAAGCGATAGTCTTTTTATCCGTGCCGCTATTTGCACTCTCCTTCCCTAAACCGTTCCACCTCACTACACCTCCATAAGCTGTCCTGTCCTCCTTTGTATCGGAAGTATTCCTGTTTCCGCTTTTTAAGAGGTGCTCGGTAAAGCTAACCACATTCCCGCCGTAGTCGGGCTCTTCCACGACTTCATCGGCGTCATAGGGCATTTCATCACTTGCCATGCCGTCATACGGCCTAAGCTCCTCCTCATCTCCCCAGACTATCTCATGCATGTCCAGGAGCTCCTTCTTGTGATATGCGGGCTTAGGCCCTGAAATATCAGATTCCTTTAGATTTACCGAAGATCTCGCCATGGAAAGGAGCTCGTCCGTGAACGGGTCGCTTGGCGCGGCCGCCTTTTCCCTTTTACCCTTTTCTTCTTCACTCTCCCTATATACATCAACTGCTGACTTTTCTTTGTATTCAGGCTTTTTATGGCCTATGGGGTTAAGCGAGAAAGGTGAATAGCTCTGGGTATTCTTTTTATACTTAGAATCAGTCCACGCAGGAGCCTCCAGGCTGCCCTCGTCATAAGGTACAGGATCACTTGTATAGTCGGTCTGCGCACCGCTATTCACATCCGCAGGGAAGGGCTCGGCCTCCATTCCCTGCCTATTCTCCTCCGTATCGCCATCTCCGCCGACACGCAGGTCCATTAGCTCCCTTGCGCGCCTGTCCCTCTCCTTATGGGCATTATTTCTTCTCTCCTCCCTCTTTTTTTCTCTCCTCAGGGAGCGCTCTTCCATAAGGCTCTCCTTTCGGAGCGCGCGTTCCTCGCGCATGACTTCCCTGTCCTTTTCCCATTCGTCCTTCTCCCTTGCGGCCAGGGCCCCGACATTCTCGGATAGTGCCTTCATCAGTTTAAAGAAGGATTTACCCGTTATCAGTATGATGCAGAAAATAGCCAATGCTATGATGAGGGCCACGCTCCCCGCAGTGCCTATGGCGCTGCTTAAAAGCTCGTAGGGCCCGCCCAGCAGCACCCCGCCGCCCTTTTTAGTTGCAAGGGAAAAATCATAGACAGAAGGATATGCTTCATCGTGATATTCCCCTGAGGCAAAGCACTGTAAAAGCATTCCCAATAGCAAAAAGAGCCCCAGAGCGGCCAGGAGCTTCACCATGGCCCGCTTGTTCCCTTTATTGGCAATAAAGAAGCCTGCGCCAAAAAACAGGGCAAAGGGGAATACATACTGCATCGCCCCGAAAAGGCCGAAGAAGAATGAATTCACAACATCCCCGAATACGCTGGTAAGGCCGAAATTTCCGAGTAAAAGCACTACGGAAATTGCCATTATCACAAGGAAAACTATCTCCAGCGCAAGCCCTTCAGGCAGCCCCCCATCCGCAGACTCCCTGTCCTTTGCTAAATCTACATCCCTAGGCAGCTTCTTTACCGCCGGACTTTTTTTTGCCGTGCTCTTCTTCATTTCTTAATAAATGAACCCACAATAGCTACTATCCCCATAATGAAGCAGTATATGGAGAAAATGACGTATTTCTTATTCTTGACAATATTCAGCATGAGCTTTATTGCACCATAGCCCACTACAGCGGCCACCAGCATGCCTAAGAGGTAGATGGGATTAAATTCCTGCCCCTGCGCATCAGAAATTTCCAGCACACAGGCCCCCAAAACCGCCGGTATGGACATAATGAATGAGTAGCGAAGCGCAAACTTCTTCTCATAGCCGCAGAGTATGCCGGCAGACATGGTGGTTCCGGAGCGGGAAATTCCGGGCAGCGTCGCAATCCCCTGTCCTATCCCTATGAGGAAGGCGCTTAGGTAGGAAGCGTCCCTGGGCGTGCTATAGCCCTCCGGCGACCTGTCTGCGATAAAGAGCAGCGCAGCAGTCATGATAAGGAATATTCCCGGCATTATGAGAGTCGCGCTGGCGGCCTTCACTATATCTTTAAGCAGCACTCCTATTATGCCCGTTGGAATAGTGGAGATTAATATCATCAGCACAAACTTCCTGTATCCCGTGCGTATTACCTTTTTTGTTTTCTTCTTCTGTATGATGCGTATAAGGTTTCCGACCGTATCGCCTACTATGCCGAATCCCTCCAGTATCATCTTGAAAATGTCCTTATAGAAGGCCGCAAAAATGGCTACGAGAGTCCCCAGGTGCAGCAGTATATCAAACAGGAAGAGGTCTTCACTTCCCTGTCCTATGTTAAAAAGATTCTGGAAAATCGCCAGGTGCCCCGAAGAAGATACCGGCAGGAATTCCGTAAGCCCCTGTAATAGCCCCAGGAGTATGGCCTCTATCGCATTCATCATTCCTCTTTCTGCCGCAGCTGACTTAAAAGCGGCATGTCGCTAATACTTATATCCGCACACAACATTTATATTAACCGTCAGTTTTTTTGCGGCCGCGGATTGCCGCATAAAAACCCTCCGTAAAACCCGTCACAGCAGATTTTTATCCGGACGGCACACGTAAGAAGCGGGCATGACTTGCCCCCTGCCTTAAGAGTTTATATATCCTACAAGCCCATTTTTCTCAATTATCTTCTGCATGAACTCCGGAAATGGCTCTGCCCTGAAGCTCTTCCCTGTAGTCTTGTCCACTATCTCGCCAGTGTCGAAGTCCACGCTGACCTCATCCCCGCTATTTATCCCCTCTGCCGCCTCAGGGCACTCCAGTATGGGGAGGCCTATATTTATGGCATTCCTAAAGAATATCCTGGCAAAGGTATCCGCTATGACGCAGCCTACTCCTGAGTCCTTCAAGACCTGAGGAGCATGTTCCCTCGACGACCCGCAGCCAAAGTTCTTCCTCGCCACGACTATGTCTCCGCTCTTCACCTTCTTTACGAATTCCTTGTCTATGTCTTCCATGGCATGTCCCGCAAGCTCCTTCCTGTCCTGTATATTAAGGTATCTTGCGGGTATTATCACATCAGTGTCCACATTGTCGCCGTACTTAAACGCCCTTCCTTCAGTATTCATTAAACCTCCTCTATTTCCCAGTGTACTGACACATTTATTTTGAAACTAACGAATTACCCCTATCAGTTTTCCTCCGGGCCGCATATATACCCTTTTACGGCCGATGCGGCCGCAACGGCAGGGCTTGCGAGGTAGAGTTCTGAATCCACGGCCCCCATGCGTCCCACAAAGTTCCTGTTTGTCGTGGACACGCACCTTTCCCCCGATGCAAGTATGCCCATGTAGCCGCCCAGGCAGGGCCCGCAAGTAGGGGTAGAAACTATGGCTCCGGCCTCTATGAAGGTCTTTATATAGCCCTTTTCCAATGCCTCCAGGTATATGGCCTGGGTTGCGGGAATAACTATGCAGCGCACATTGGGGGCTATCCTTTTGCCCTTGATTATCTCCGCCGCCACTCTTATATCCGAAATCCGCCCATTGGTGCAGGATCCTATCACAGCCTGGTCTATTTTTATCCTCTCCCCTATCTCATCTACCGTGCGGGTATTAGACGGAAGATGCGGGAATGCAACCGTGCTCTTTAGGGCTGATAGGTCTATCTCATACTCTGCCGCATACTCCGCGTCAGGATCGGCCTCGTAGGCTTTGTACGGGCGTTTCCCATGTGCCTCCATATAGGAAATTGCCTCCTCGTCCACGGGGAATATGCCGTTCTTTCCACCGGCCTCTATGGCCATATTGGCTATAGTGAAGCGGTCGTCCATGGAGAGGCTCTTCACGCCCTCACCTGTAAATTCCATAGACTGATAGAGGGCTCCGTCCACACCTATCTTTCCTATAATATGCAGTATCACGTCCTTGCCGGACACCCATTTATTGAGCGAGCCCTTCAGGACGAAGCGTATGGCAGAGGGCACCTTGAACCAGGCCTTTCCCGTAGCCATGCCGGCCGCCATGTCCGTAGAGCCGACGCCGGTTGAGAAAGCCCCCAGGGCTCCATAAGTGCAAGTATGGGAATCAGCCCCTATAATGAGGTCGCCAGCTACCGTAAGGCCCTGCTCAGGCAGCAGCGCATGTTCTATGCCCATGGCCCCCACATCATAGTAGTGGCTGAGCTCATGGCGCAGGGCAAACTCTCTGCAGGTCTTGCAGTTCTCAGCAGACTTTATGTCCTTATTGGGAATAAAATGATCCATTACAAGTGCTATTTTATCCTTATCAAAGACCTCCTTTTTATCTATTCCATCCATTACCCTTATGGCCACAGGGGTAGTGATGTCATTGCCCAGCACAAGGTCTAAGTCCGCCTCTATGAGCTGCCCCGCATTCACGCTCTCCAGATGGGCGTGGTCTGCAAGTATCTTCTGTGACATTGTCATTCCCATAAAAATTCCTCCTATATTAGAATCGCATATTCTAATATCCGACTTACTCTTTTACAGTACGCTTGCGGCCTATCCCCTGCGCGGCTGCTTTTTCGCACGAGAAAGCCACCTGCCGGCCCTCTGCCGGCAGAATGGCTCTCTTTTATTATACTCGTTAACGAAACGGACCGCCATTCCGCCAACGGGCCTTAAGCAGTATATTCCAAAAATCCTCACTTGACCGTTATTAACTCATACTCCCTGCTGCCAAGTCCCGTCTTCTCCGCCTGTTCAAGCGTCTCCTTGTACTTCACGTCGGGATTGCTGTCAAAGAGGTGGTCGTGGTGCTGATGAAAGCCCTCTCTATTCAGGTTGTCGGAAAGCTGGCTATTGGGCAGCGGAGGCATCTTCTGGCACATATCAACTGCCGCCTGGTCTATGGCCACGGGGTCAAAGGACGCAAACATGCCTATATTGGGGAGTATGGGGGCATCGTTCTCAGAGTGGCAGTCGCAGTTAGGTGAAATGTCTGTCGCTATGCTTATGTGGAAATGCGGCCTGCCCTTCAGCACGGCATAAGCATATTCGCCCATCCTGCGCCCCAGTTTCTCAAAGGCGTCCTCATTCACATTCTCTATGGCGTCAAAGGCGCAGGCCCCTATGCAGCGGCCACAGCCCTTGCAGATCTCAGGGTCTATGTAAGCCTTGCCGTTCTCCTTATAACTTATCGCATCGGAACCGCACTCGCTCGCGCACTTCCTGCAGCCCCTGCAGAGATCCTCATGCACCTCAGGCTTGCCGTACTTATGCTGGTGCATCTTGCCGGCCCTGCTGCCACAGCCCATGCCTATATTCTTAATAGCGCCGCCGAATCCAGTTTCCTCATGGCCCTTGAAATGGTTTAAGGAAATGACCACATCCGCATCCATGACGGCCCTGCCAATGTAGGCTTCCTTTATGAATTCGCACTCAGGCACAGGCACGGTGACATCGTCAGTGCCCTTTAAGCCATCTCCTATTATCACGTGGCAGCCCGTGGTCATATAGTTAAAGCCGTTCAGCATGGCGCAGTCTAGGTGGTCCAGGGCATTCTTCCTGCTGCCGGGATAGAGGGTGTTGCAGTCCACGAGGAAGGGCCTGCCGCCTTTCTCCTTTATGAGATCTGCAACCGCCTTAGCATAGTTGGGCCTTAGGAAAGCGAGATTCCCCAGTTCTCCGAAGTGCATCTTTATTGCCACATAGCGGCTGTCCACGTCCAGATCGCCTATGCCGGCCCTTCTGCAGAGCTTCTTCAGCTTGTCTATCAGGCTCACACCTATCTCACAGCGCATGTCGGTAAAGTAGACCTTTGATTTCTCCATAATCCTGTCCTCCTAAAAAACTAGTCTTTTAGCGATGTTTCCAGCGTGTCTATCATAGTGTGAAGCTTCTTTATCAGCCTTTCCTTAGCCTCTGACTCCCCTGGGATTTCCTCTGCATATAAAAGGAGTTCCCTGCAATCATTAAGCTGCAGCCGCAGGCTGTGTTTAAATCCGACATTTGCTGCAGGCATAGATAGCATTCCCTTTCATCATAGAAGCTTAGGCACCAATAAATACACAGCGAAAAAACATTCTACCACCATTCAGATTTTAAAGCCACCTTCCTTTAGCGTCTGCGTTTTATAGGAAGGCGCCATGGCTTTACTGAGTATTTTCCTCATTCTTGTCTATCAGCACCCTGTTTTTCTCTATCGGCGTGCTGTCGTCCACAAGCTCCCCCGTCTCTTTGTCTGTCCAGACAGATCCCTTTTTGCCGCTGAAGTTCGGTATGCACTTTATGCTCTCCCCGTCCAGTATCCCAAGATAAAGCCGCCTTTTCCTGGTGGGAGTGTCGAAGTGCACTATATGGAAAAGCTCCCCATCGAGCCAGACTCTGTCGAGAAACTTAACCCTCTCATTCAAAAATTCCCTGATATCTTCAACTGAGTGGGACACACTATCGGGGTCCCTGCTCCACCTGCCCATGTCAGCCTCGGCATTTGCCCTTATTCTTTCAGCATAAGCCTCCAGCCCGCCATTTAATAGTTCCATTATAAAGGGCCGGAGCTTTTCCCTGTAACAGTCACATACCAGGGAACGAAAAGCAGGGTACTTGGTCCAGAGGTCATAGAAAAGGACCGTATTCTGGCCATGGGCCGTGCAGAAATTTAATACCCTGGGGTCATTCATGAGCTCGTAGGGCGTATTGCCATAGGACTGGTCATAGTCCCAGTAGGGGCCCGCATGTATGAGGGGGGTCTACCCTGTCGGCGTCCTTATAATAATAAGAACTAGTAATGCCTGCGCCCTCGTCCTGAACAAGTTCCTCTAAGGCGTAGCGCTCGGCAAAACTTTCCAGGTCTATGAAGCCGTCCAGCGCTTCACCTGACTCTATCCTGTCCTCCAGCTCCTGAAATAAGCCCCTTACATACTCCACCTCGCCTATGGGCGCATCCGCAGGGAAAGAAAGCACATAAGTATCCCCGCCCTCCGTAGAGAAACGCACAGGCTCCTCCTCATATTTCCAGCCGTAATCGTGCTCTATTAAATAGCCCCCTGTGATGTCCTTAGGCAGCTGCGCCTGGTCTGTCCCCATTACAAAGGATTCCCCTGCGCCATTATAGCTCACGCTGTGCTGTGAAGGGGGATTCTTTGAATTTGCGAGCTCATTTTCCTTCTGCAGGTCTGTGATATTTAGCCTCTCCTCATCCACCTCTACTTTCTCTGTGAGCTGATAGAGCCCGTTGCAGCGGCCATTGAGATACAGTTCCACATAAACGGATTCCGGCGCGAATTCATTTCCTATGCTGCGGGCCATGTCATAGGTAATGCTATTCCTTATCTGGGAATGGTCCATATAGTTGGCAAGGAGTATCCACTTCCTGGCCCTGCCCATGCCAAATAGGTCCGCCTTGTCCCGCAAAGTTATCTGGTAGGGCTTCTTGGCCTTTTTCCAGGTGGAATTGCCATGGCCTTTAATGCTCTTTATGCCGCCTTCATAGAGTATGGAACCGTTTTCAGAGCGGACAGATATCTCCCCTTCCTCAGAGTGGCTCTTGTCTTCGTCTATATATTCCATACCCCTGCTTTCAGTGCGTATGAAAACAGATGGTATGTCATAAGCCCTGACAAAATGCAGCTTCCCATGGGCCCTAAGTTCCCCTGACTCTGAACGTATATCGGCATACCATATTTCCGATGTGCCTATATCCGGAAGCCTGTCCCCGTTCTTAAAGACCTGCGCATTGCCATTTACATCCATAAGCACAAACTGGTCACTGCCGAAGAGCTTCAGGTATATTCCGGCTGTGTCTGTATATGATGGGAAAATGGCATAGTACTCTTCGTTTTCAGGATGCTTAGGGTCCAGGCTTAATCGCACGTCCGTCTTCCTGTCGGGAAAGCCCGCTACGAATGCCACTTCCTCCTCAAGCGGAGTGCCGTCCCCCCTTATCCATTCCTCTCCTGCCATTCGCAGCGGCAGCAGGCCGAAGAGCATCAAAATGAATGTAAATAAAAAAAGGAAAAAAATCCTCTTCCCGGCCCTGGACATTATTCCCCTGCAAGAACCGCATAGAGATCATTGTAAGTCCGGGAGGCCTTGAGCAGCGAAAAGCCGCAGTGTATTATGCCCCCTTCCCTGTCCTCATCTATATATTTGCAGTCGGCGATAAGCTGTATGGGCTTCTTGTCGCCCTGCAGATTTATCAGCGTATAGCCCTCCTTTATATGGGATTTGCAGGACTCCTTCTTGAAATCTATCCCTATGCCCTTGTGTGAAATGTCCCTGACCTCGCCTATGCACATGGATGCAGAAGCCCTGAAGTGGCAGCTGCAGGGGGATTCAAAGGAAATGCGCTTCTCCTGCCGCTGCAGGTTCACGGAAAGCATGTCTATGGCAGTGATCACATATAAATGCCTCTCTTTGTCAATATGTATGGACACATCCTGCAAGTGGCAGACGAGGCCATTCTTGCCCGTGTACTCCACGTCATACATGCCCATAGGGTCCAGCTCCCTCTCTACACCGTCTACGTTAATAGAAAAGGCCAATAGCTCCTCAGGCTTTTCTGACTTTACCACCGTGGTCCTGACCATGACTTGAGGGTCAAAGTCAGATGTAATGACTATGGGAGATCCTTCGGCTATGGTGTTTATCTTCATCTGTCAAACTCCTTTCATCCCCTTAGGATGGTCCATGCTAATTACTGAACTATTAAAAAGCTTCTCAATCTTTTTCAGGGTCATGCTTCTCTATGTATTTAATTATCTCAATGATCTTCCCGCTTCCCATTCCTTCCATTTCCAGTTTCTCTATAAGGCTAATGATCTCTTTTCCTGTCATTTTAAGCACTTCCAAATGAATATGCGTCCAAATCCCCCCGCCAGTCCTTTAAGTATAACATAGTTCCCGCCTTTTAGATATGCCCTGCGTAAAAAACATCCCCTACCTTCCCGCATATCTGTACAGGAACTCCTCCCTGAAAGAAGCGTATCTTCCCTCATCTATGGCAAGCCTTATCTCCTCCATTAAGTGGTTATAGAAGTAGAGATTATGCAGCACGCAGAGCCTCATCCCCAGCATTTCCTTGGATTTAAGCAGATGCCTTATGTAAGCCTTTGAATAATGTGCGCAGGCCGGACAGCCGCAGCCCTCTTCTATAGGGCTTAAGTCCTTTTCAAAGCATGCATTAAACAAATTCATTTTTCCGTAGTGAGTGTATACATGCCCGTGCCTGCCATTGCGGCTGGGATAGACACAGTCAAAGAAGTCCACACCCCTATATACGGCCTCCACTATGTTCTCAGGGGTTCCCACACCCATTAGGTAAGTGGGCTTATCTTCAGGCAAGTTCGGGACCGTCACGTCCAGTATATGGTACATCTCCTCGTGGCTCTCCCCCACCGCAAGCCCCCCTATGGCATAGCCGGGGAGATTAAGCCCCGCTATCTCCTCTGCCTGCGTAATCCTCAGATCCTCATATATGGCCCCCTGGTTTATGCCGAATAAAAGCTGCTCCCTATTGAGCGTATTCGGGCTTGAATTCAGCCTCTCCATCTCCTTTATGCATCTCATAAGCCAGCGGGTTGTCCTGTCCACAGACTGCTGCACGTATGCATAGTCCGCCTTTGAAGGCGGGCACTCGTCGAAGGCCATGGCTATGGTCGACCCTAAGTTTGACTGTATGCGCATACTCTCTTCAGGCCCCATGAAAATTTTGTGCCCATCCACATGGGAGCGGAATACCACGCCCTCCTCCCTTATGCTCCTAAGCGTAGAAAGTGAGAATACCTGAAATCCCCCGGAATCCGTGAGCAGCGGCCCATCCCAGCCCATTAGGCTCCTGATTCCGCCCATGGAGGCTATAGCCTCATCTCCGGTGCGCACATGCAGGTGGTAAGTATTGGACAGCACCACCTGTGTGCCTATGCCCTTAAGGTCCTGGGCCGATACTGCGCCCTTTATGGCGCCTGCAGTGGCGACATTCATAAAAAGGGGCGTCTCCACAGTGCCATGCACCGTTGAAAACCGCCCCCTCTTTGCCCTGCCGTCTTTTTTTATTAACTCATACATTTATTACTCCGCAAGGCCTATCTCCCTGTCGTACTCCTCCAGGGTGATGCCCCTCTCTGTTATTTCCTTGGCAGCTTCTACTCCCACGAAGCGGAAATGCCAGGGCTCATATTCTATATCAGTAATGTCCTCTTTTCCATTAGGATACCGTAAGATAAAGCCATATTCAGCGCAGTGCTCCCTAAGCCACTGCCCCTCCGGGGTATTCCCAAAGGCCTCGTCCAGTGTCTGATGGTCCTTGGAAATGAAGTCGAAAGCCAGCCCCGCCTCATGCTCGCTGGTGCCAGGTATAGCCACCACATGGCCCGCCATGGCATAAGCCTCCGTTTCAGTAGCCCCCTCCTTCATATAGCTCCTCATTTTCTTATTGAAAAGGGCCTGCTGCTTCTCAGGATTCCTATAGGGCGAGCAGATATATATGGTGAGCCCGTCTTCCTTCGCCCCCTTAAGTATATTGAGGGCGTATGGAGCGACTCTCGCATCAGAGCGTATCGCCCCCTTTATATAGGTCAGCTCGAACTCATAGTCCTCAGGGATGGGATGCTCTTTATTTATAAGCATCAGCGACCAGTCGTCCTCATAGGCCGCAGTCACATACTCCCCCTTTTTTTCATCGTAAATACGGGCTTCGATGTCGGTCTGGTAATTCCTGTCCTTACTCTCAGAAGATATGTGGCCATAGCCTGCGTCCGCGTCACTCTTTTCCAGGACATCTTCCTTGCTCCCCTGATTTCTGCTAATGGCAGACTCCAGGTCCTGCATGGAGGCAAAGCCGTCCTCCTCCCCGCTTATCCTTAAGAGCTCGTCTTCGTCCATGGTCTCTATGGCTTTCACGCCCTCTCCCGTATTCATATAAACTGCCATATCTTCAAGCTCAGGGACAGCCGCCCTTCCACCCTCTGCAGGAGAAAAGCTGGCCGTGATAAGGAATATGGACGCTATTCCCAATAGGCACAGCGCTTTCCTCATATATGAACCGATAAAACGAAAGAGCCCGCCTATAAACAGCAATGGAAAGGACAGCACAGAAAGCAGCACCCCTAAGAGGCCCTTCTTCTCCTTGACATAAGTTCTATTAATACCTATGCTTGCCTTCATCTATGCCTCATATCGTCTCGCCTATTTAAAAACCATGGAAAAAACTACAATAAGAATGGCCACAAAATATGGCCATCCCTAAAGGCCGCCGCAACTGGACTTACGGCAGCCTGAAATATTCGTAACTATTAAGCTGAATCTTCAAAATTCCCTATTCCTGTTTCCAAGGGCGATTAACCTTTAGTCCTGGGGAATGATCTCTTTCTTATTGTAGGTGCCGCACTTCTTGCACATCCTATGGGGCAGCATAAGCTCTCCGCACTTAGGGCACTTGATGAGATTAACCGGAGCCATCCTCCAGTTGGCCCTTCTCTTATCCCTGCGGCTCTTTGACGATTTATTCTTAGGACAGATAGACATTGTTAAAGTAACCTCCTTGCAAAATCATATATTAGTGTAAAACATAAACTCTGGAATTATAGCTTATATTTAAGGGAATTGTCAATAAAATAATTTCTGGAGATATTTCGCCTGCTATGGTACAATAATGACGTAGTTTATACTCATCCTTTGTATATACCGTATGACTTGCAAACGAAAAAAGCAAAGCTTGAAATGGCAGATTTCTATGAAGCAAAAAAAGAAAAACCCCATTAAGACTATTTCCTTCATAGCCCTTGCAGTACTCCTATTCTGCATACTCTTTTTAGACGATATCACGATATTGTCAACCGTAGTCTTGCATAGAGGCACTGGAGCACCGGCCCCGCAGTTCGTCTGGGGCATAGTCATCTATATGCTCTTATTCCTTTTTCTTCCTGCCCTGTCAGGGGTAGTCGTGGGGGCTGTAGTGGCCGTGAAGGCCTTCCTGGACAAGGACGGCTCTTC
>JAGBNO010000004.1 GCA_017634355.1 Lachnospiraceae bacterium | reverse complement strand
TGTACATTCTGCTTGTCTTTTTGCCCGATAGAGCTGTTCAAAAATCAGTTACATAGCCCGCTATGCGCCTGATTTTTGAACAGCCCTCTCGGACAAAAATACAGCGCATTATGTACAAGTTATTTCTGAACAGTTCCTTAGAGATGGAATAGTGTTTTACCGTTCTGTAAATGCAGTATGGCTTGTCAAAAAGGTAGCAATAAAATATTTAGTAAAAGTATAAGATGTGTGCTTTTACAGCATAGGAAATGGGGGAAGCGGGGCATGAGAACGGAGCGTTCGAGCAGGCGGACCAGCCTGACCTTATCAATATTATTGGGAGTCTGTATGATGTTTTCATTGTTTGGATGCGGAAAAACTGTTCAGGTGATGGATGGAGGCGGCATGGTTTACGAACCTGCATATGCTCAGATATCACAGGATGAAGCCAAGCTTATGATGCAGGATGATGACGGCCACGTTATCGTCGATGTGCGCAGGGCTGATGAATACGCACAGGGACATATTCCGGGAGCAATTCTGATCCCGAATGAGAGTATTACCGACACTCCGCCGAAAGAGCTGCCGGACAAATATCAGATCATACTGGTTTATTGCCGTACAGGGAGAAGGAGTAAGGAGGCGGCGCAGAAGCTGGCCGACATGGGGTATGTGAATGTATATGAATTTGGCGGGATAGTAGACTGGACAGGAGAGATCGTCATGGAAGAGGAAAGTGACAGATCCGGTGGAGAAAAAGCAAAACTCAGCTTTGAGTCCTTTGATGGAGGAGGGCCTGTTTTTAATGTGTCGATTGCTGACGAAAGCATCGTTTCCTGTGAAACCGAGGTAAAGTACCATGACTCTGACCACGGAGAAATGACCGGCGCCGGTTTTGATAAGATCATCACTTTTACCGGAATAAAGCAGGGGGAGACTACGGTGGTCGTAGAGGAAAGGTCTCCTATAGCGGATAACCTCGACCATAAATACAGAGTAACAGTGGATGATAAGCTTAATGTACAGATTGAGCAGCTTTCCGTAAAAGACATAAGCGAAGATGCGGGCGAAGGTATGACACTGACGATTGATGGTGAAGAGTGCCCTGTTGAGTGGGAAGATAACGAGTCGGTAGAGGCGTTAAAGGAACTGTGTCCGCTGACGGTGGAAATGTCTATGTATGGGGGATTTGAACAGGTGGGCTCCCTTGGAAAAAAATTACCGAGCAGTGATGAACATATTTCAACAGACTATGGAGATATCGTCCTATATTCCGGCGATCAGATTTCAGTCTTTTATGGATCAAACAGCTGGGCATATACGAGGCTTGGCCATATCGACATGACAAAAGAGGAATTGACTGAGCTACTGGGAAAGAGTGATGTTGAGATGACTCTCGAATAGTATAGCGTACTTTCCTGAGCCTCAAATGCCAAAAGCAGGTCACTTAAGGCTCAGAAAACAACAGTTAATAATGTCGTTACCATAAATGGATAAGAGATGTCGGATCAAATACAGATAGACCGAAAAAATGGCCTTGCAATTTTGGCGAAGTCAGGCTTCAAAAAGATGCGGGCATTTATATTGTGAGATGCTTGGTGACGGAAGGATAGCCATAAGCGGGGAGACATGAGATGAAATTAACGATGTTGGGAACAGGCAATGCTCTTGTGACGGAATGTTATAATACATGCTTTGTCGTCGAAGACGATAGGCGATATTTCATGGTGGATGGCGGAGGTGGAAGCGCAATTCTCCATCAGCTAAAACACGCCGGATATGACTGGATGGATATGCGGCATATTTTTGTGACACATAAGCATGTAGATCATTTTATGGGAATTATATGGATGATACGAATGATCTGCCAGTTTATGAATCACGGAGAGTATAAAGGTGAGGCATATATATACTCGCATAAAGAGATTCTGGATCTTATCAGAGATATTGCGGAAAAACTATTGCTTAAGAAAGAAAAGATTTATTGACGACAGGCTGCATCTTGTAGAAGTCCATGATGGGGAAACGATGAATGTCATAGGACATGATGTCACCTTCTTTGATATTCAGTCTACAAAGGCGAAACAATATGGCTTCTGTATGGATTTGGGGCATGGAAAGAAACTCACCTGTTGCGGCGATGAGCCATACGATGACTGCGAAGAAAAGTATGCGAGAAACAGCGAGTGGCTGCTACATGAGGCATTCTGCCTTTATTCAGAGCGGGATATCTTTGAACCGTATGAGAAACACCATTCTACGGTAAAGGATGCCTGCGAGCTGTCTAAGAAACTGAATATCAGGAATCTGTTGCTCTACCACACGGAAGATAAGAATCTGAACGAGAGAAAAAAACTCTATTTAGAGGAAGGTTCTCAATATTACAGTGGGAATCTGTATATTCCGGACGATTTGGAAACATTTGAGCTGTAAAGGATGCTGGAAAGGAAAATGCGCTTCAGATACGGAAATAAGCAACCATTTTTGAAAAAGGGTTGCTTTAGTAACCGATCACATAACATTGACCGTTGTTTTGCGTATTGTGGCTGATTATAATCAAATAAAGGCCTTTGATGAATTATTTGATGGGACAATTCCCGAAGGGCTTGGGATCTTTACACCAACACAGATTGATTTTCCCAAACAGATAACATTCGGAAAGAATGTTTTTATAAACCATAATTTCACGGCAATGTCCGTTGGCGGCATAGAGTTTGGCGATAATGTTCAGATCGGTCCTCATGTGACGATAGTTACAGACAATCATGATCTTGATAACCGTTATGTACTGAAGTGCAAAAGTGTTGTGATCGGGAATAATGTGTGGATAGGAGCAGGGGTAAATATAATGCCGGGAGTTCATGTCGGTGATAATGCGGTGATCGCAGGAGGCGCTGTCGTAACTAAGGATGTTCCGGCCAATACGGTGGTGGGTGGCAATCCGGCCAAGATTATACGGGAATTATAAGGATACTGATGTGAATGGCATTATCAAAAAGGCTTTTGACAAGGTGAAGGCCGCCGACAATTCTGCACAGATGTTGGGAGAACTGAAATGAGGATTATCATCTCTCCGGCAAAGCAGATGCGGGTGGATACAGATTCTTTCATCTGCAAAGAGCTTCCGGTATTTATGGACAGGACAGAAATCCTGATGAAATGGATACAGAGTCTGTCTTATGAGGAACAGAAGAAGCTTTGGGTCTGTAACGACAAGATCGCCCGGCAGAACGCCGAGCGATTTGCATATATGGATCTTCAGAAAAATCTGACGCCGGCCTTACTTGCCTATGACGGCATCCAATATACTTATATGGCGCCGGCTGTCTTTGAGGACGGCCAATATGATTATGTGCAGGAACATCTTCGTATCTTATCCGGCTTCTACGGTGTGGTGAGACCTATGGATGGCGTTGTGCCATACCGCCTGGAAATGCAGGCGAAGGCTGCCGTAGGCGGTCATAAGAACCTGTATGATTTCTGGGGAGAAAGCCTGTATAGGGAAGTGATCGGCGATAGCAGGATTATAATCAATCTTGCGTCGAAAGAGTACGCAAAGTGCATTGAGAAATATCTGCAGCCGGATGACAGATATATCACCTGCGTATTTGGTGAACTGGAAGGCAGTAAAGTCGTTCAGAAGGGTGTTTACGCCAAGATGGCAAGGGGCGAGATGGTGCGTTTTATGGCTGGAATCCATGCAGAGACTCCGGAGCAGATAAAAGACTTCAACTGGAGCGGGTATCATTACGACGAAGACCGTTCTTCTGACAGTGAATATGTCTTTATTCGTACTGAAGTGCCAGGAAAATGAATCTAGGTGAGAGGTATGAATATAACACAACTGAAATATATACTTTAAATTGCCGGATTGTCCTCTATGCGAGAAGCCAAATCGCATCGTCCTCTGAGGAGTAAAAGGGTTATTTAAATAATGAAATGAGGTGACGCTTTTGAAAAAAAGGATGTTAAGGGATATAGAAGTATCCGAAATCGGAATGGGCTGTATGGCGTTTTCGCATGGATATGGGCAGAGAAGCGCTCGTAAGCAGAGGCTGTTTAAGCGACAGAAGCCTGCATGAGATAGCGGACGTAATAGAAAAAAAGTTCGGATTAGAATTATAAGGAGGGAAAGGTATGATATTGAAGGAATCATTCAGGATGCAGAACCATTTGAGAGAACTTGCGAATAGTGCAATGCTGTACCTCTCTGACAATCAGAATGTTATGAAAATAAAGCAGGAGCATCTGCGCAGCAAGAGCAATCCTAAAGCGGCGGATGAAACGATAGAGAGAAAGAGGGAATCTGATATGACGGCAGATAATGTCATAGAACTTTACCTCGATATCTTAAACGAGAGGGAGAAGCTGTCCAAGGCGATAGGCAGGGCAAAGGCGGGCGCCGATATCGATATGGATGCCGCCATAGCGATAAATAAGGAAAAGCAGGGGGCAATATCTCGCTTTAAGGAGATTTATAGATTGAAATCTTCCGAAACCATAGGGCAGGGGAAGGATTTCATGATAAATGCCGAGGGAAACCAAACTCCTTATATCTATAACATCAGATCCGTAAATACCATAGATTTCGACAGGAATGCGCTTAAGGGAATAGTGAAAAGGCTGCAGAGGGAATCGGATGAGGTTTCTTCAAGGATAGACCTCCTGAATGTCACTCTGGAAGTTGACTATACGCCTAAATATGAGGTGGAGGATTCCTTTGAAGATGCATACGAGAAGCTTTTCGGAAAGGCATAGGACAGCGTGTTTGATATCAATATGAAACATTCGCATTACTATTCAGAACCCTCTTGCATAAAGTCAGTTTTGAAACAACGGGCTTGCTCGATTGTTTCAAAAATGACTTTATGCAAGGGCGGTGACGATAGATAAACATTCGCTATAATTTACCGGATTGTCATATCGGGGGCCATGGCAGACTGTCTGCCGCTTCGGTGCATCGAAGTGTAGAATGCACAGTGGGCCGCAACTAAAGAGCGCTCTTCTGTCTTGTACAGATTATATATAAAAAACATTTAGGGGTTCCCTGAGGGGATATGTTATATGTTTCAAGAGATGCAATCTGCTAGCCCTGATTATCGACAAGACCACAGGCCGTAAATTTGAATAGCTAAATACGTTATGCCAGACAATGACGGTTGATAAAACCGCCGGGATTTCCAAAAAAACTTTCAGAATCAGCATTGCCGGAGCTTGAAATTTTTTTCGGCATACGGCAGTGCTAAATTGGCAGAAGCTGTCGTGGCCTCCGATAAGGCAATCCGGAATTTCATCTTTAAGCGCATTTATGCAGGACCTTTTTAGGAAAAAGGCGTCCTGGATCATAGGCCAGGGCGTTTTTCCTATCATTTCATACTCAGCTGCCGGCACTTTCTATTGACAATTCTTCAATAAAGTTATAATGTGGAAACATTCGTTTATACTTATTAACGTAATTGCAGGACATTTCGTTAATGAGCGTAAGATTATCCTAAGGTCAATTAAAGAACCCTCTGCCCTGCCTAAGCAAGATTTGCTCGGTGGATAGTTACAAGCGGTGATCCATATTATGAAAAAAAAGCTTACTAATTCTGATCTCTCATATTTCTGTGGCCAGCTCTCAATGATTATCAGGGCGGGAATATCGTCCATAGAGGGGCTCTATATGATGGGAGACGATATAGATGCTTCCGATGCTGAAAAAAAGCTCTATGCTGACTTGAGGAAGGGCGTGGAAGAGGATGGCTTTCTGCATATAGCCATGGAGAAGTCAGGGCTATTTCCCCCTTATATGGTGAAGATGACAAGGATAGGGGAAGAGACTGGTACCCTTGACAATGTCTTGGAGTCCCTTGGCAAACATTACGCCAGGGAAGAGGAGATAAGGCAGTCCATACGTCAGGCCGTGACCTATCCTATAGTGATGTCGGCCATGATACTGGTTGTTATTCTGGTGCTGCTCCTGGAAGTCATGCCTGTGTTCAGGCAGGTATTCAGGCAGCTGGGAACGGAGATGTCCGGATTTGCGGGCCTGCTTTTCCAGATAGGTGATATGATAAGGCAGTATTCAACGGTATGTATAGTAGTGCTGGTGGTTTTGCTTATACCTGTCCTGATCTGCGTGAGGACTGCGGCGGGCAGAAGGGTGGGCATGGCCTTTTTGTCTAATTTCAGTTTTTTTAGGAAGCTTAAGAATGACATCTCTGTGAGCCGCTTTGCCGACGGGCTGTCACTTACATTACATTCTGGCTTTTCACCTGATTTCGGCGTGGAAATGGTGTCGGAGATTATTGAAGATAAGGCGTTCAAGGGAAAGATGCAGGAGTGCCGCAGGCACCTTACTGAGGGCGCTCCCTTCGACCAGGCCTTAAAGAAGTCCCAGATACTCTCCGGAGTGGATGCGAGGATGATGGCCATAGGCCATAGGACCGGTTCGGCGGATACTGTAATGGAGCAGATTTCCGACATGAGCCAGAAGCGCATAGATGCCCGCATAAGCAGCGCGCTGGGGACTATAGAGCCGGTGCTGGTATTGCTTCTCTCAGTTATAATAGGTGCAGTTTTGATGTCTGTAATGTTCCCCCTTCTGGGCATAGTTTCTTCGATATGATGTTCCATAAGAAAAGATCAAATCAGGCGCTGTTTTCGCTGATCTTCACCATAGCAATTCTCCTGTGTTTCCTTGTGGCTGTGAATTTCGCATCCAGGGGCAATGTGGACAGGCAGAGGCAGAGCCTGGAGAAGGCTTTGCATAGGGATATAATAGATTGCTATGCCAACACAGGCCGGTATCCTAAAACACTGGACTATATAGAGAGGGTATATGGCCTGAGCTATGATGAAAATACCTTTTCCATAGAATATACGGTGAGGGGGAGCCGTGTGCCTCCGCTGGTAAATGTAACCGTGAAATAAGGAGCTGTCACGAAACTAAGGAGCTGTTCAGAAATAATTTAGGAATTATGCGTAGGATTTTTCTCCGAGAGTGTCATCCAAAAATCAGGCGCATAGTGGGCTATGTAACTGATTTTTGGGCGATGCTATCGGAGAAAAAGACAAGCAGAATCCTAAGTTATTTCTGAACAGATCCTAACTATAATGAGGTAATAATGCAAAAAAACAACAGGATGGCTAATCTGTTCCCTATATTGCTGTTTCTTGTTTTTACATTGTCTGCCATTGGGGTCATACTCTTTACTATCAGGATATACCAGACCATAATCAGGGAATCTGAGGAGGGACAGGACCTGCGCATAGCGGTGAACTATGTGACTGAGAAATTCAGAAATAATGATACTGACGGCCGCATAGGTGTTAGCAGCTTTAATGGGCACGATGCCATAGAGCTAAAGGAGACAGTGCAGGATGTGCCATATATCACTTATATATATGAAAGCGGGGGCTATTTGAGGGAGCTTTTTGCTCAGGAGTCGCAAATAGCTTCCATGGGAGAGGATAGCGGGACAGCAATTATGGAACTTAATTCTTTCAATCCGAAAAGGCTGTCGGACAGTCTTATAAAGATTTCTATTGAAGGAGCGGACGGAGAAGGTGCAGAATCCTATCTGTCGGTTCAGAGCAGCGCAGATGTTATAAAAGGTGTGGAGCTTGGCAAATAGTACCTATATGATGCATATAACTATTTTTGATTTGACGAAAAGGGCCGCGGCATGAAGACAAGGGGCCGTCTTTCCTCTGGAAATCTGCTCCTGCTGGAGCTGATTTTTGCCATATTCTTTTTTTGCCTTTCGGTGGCGGTGACTGTATCGGTCTTTGGAAAGGCCTTTTCCATGTCCAGAAATGCCTATTCAGGCAATAAAGCTGTAGCGGAGGCCAAAAGCGTGGCTGAGATCATAAGGTCTGTCGAAACGGTGGCAGAGGCTGAAAAGTATCTTCTTGAAAAAGGCCTCTATCCAAATGCCGATGGAGATTATGAGCTACTGTATGGCGATGGCAGATACCGTTTGGTTCTGTCTGCAACCCTGGATGGGAATTTATATACGGGGGAAATAATATGTACTGTGGTTTCTAGCGGGGAGGATATATATAAGCTCACCGTTAGCCATTGGATGAAGGGGGTGGCAATTGGGGGATAAGTCTCCTAGGAGCATAGGACTGCCTATGCTTATAGTGGTATTCACCAGTATATGTCTCTTTTCTTTCAGTGGCATAGCTTATTCCATGGCGAGGAGCAGCTTCCTCAGATGCCAGGATACTATGAAAAGGACCACTGATTATTATGAAGCCTGTAATGAGGCTGAGAAATTTCTCCATAGCCTTGAAAATATACCGGAGGTAGAGACTACCTATGAGTTCACATTTGGACCAGCTATGGACGAGCTCCAGGTCACGATTGTACCGGACGAGTCAGAAACGGGATTCCATATCAAAAGCTGGATCCTCGCAGATACTGCCAGCTGGGAAGCTCCTGAAAGTGCGGGACAAGGTGGTGGCGCCACTGGGCCGCAGGCTCCGGGAGCTGCTGCATCCCCCGAAGGGCCGCAGGCTCCATCAGGAGGCGGATCCACCGAAGGGCCACAGGCCCCGTCAGGAGGAGGCGGATCCCCCGAAGGACCGCAGGCTCCATCAGGAGGCGGATCCCCAGAAGGGCCGCAGGCCCCGTCAGGAGGCGGATCCCCCGAAGGACCGCAGGCCCCGTCAGGAGGAGGCGGATCCCCCGAAGGACCGCAGCCGCCAGCTAGCAACTGATATGAGAGAAAGTATTATTTCAGAGGAGGAACCTTTGGCTAATAGCATACAATTCACTAATGAATCATCTGGCACAGTTGACAATATGCAGAATCCCTGGGGGGCGGCCAGTCCCATGACAGCTAATAACATTAATCCTATTGCCGCCAATCAGCCTGTATTTGGCGGAAATAGTCCGGTTTCCGGATTTAATGGAGCTCCTTTGTTTACAGCGGCTCCGGCTCCTGCCCCTGTCGAGCAGGGTCCTGAAATGGAAAAGCCGCAGCCAACGCCCCTATTAAAGCCACAGTTCCAGCAGTCAGAGCAGGAGCATCAGTTGCAGCAGGCGCAGCCAACGCCCTTATTAAAGCCACACTTCCAGCAGTCAGGGCAGGAGTATCAGATACAGCAGGCGCAGCAAGTACAGCAACCACAGTTTCAGCAGCAGCTGCCACAGGGACCGGAGCCGCAGTTGCAGCAGCCCTTCCAGTTCCAGCAGATTCCCCAAAATACAGCCCCTATTCCTTTTGGGAACTATAACTATATGCAGAGGCCTTATGCAGAGGGCTATATGCCTGCTCAGGTTCAGGGCTTTGCCCCAAGGCCTGCCATGCCGGAACCTCCGAGGCCTGAGAGGCTTATGCAGGAGTCTAAGCCTGTGGATTCCGTTCCCGACATAAAAGTGGATGAGAAGGCTTCCAAAATGGTTATGGACCTGCTTACATCCGCCGTGGAAAAGAGGGCATCAGATATATTTATAGTCGCAGGACAGCCGGTGTCTTTCTTTAGGAATGGAATGATAGTAAGAGAAGGCGAAAAGGGGCTCATGCCAAATGAGACCGAGGCTTGCGTAAGCGAGATATACCGCATGGCAAAGAGGGAGCTATTCCATCTGACGGATAATGGGGATGATGACTTTTCCCTGTCTGTGCCGAAGCTTTCCCGTTTCCGTGTGAGCGCCTATAAACAGAGGGGCACTATGTCTGCAGTTCTCCGTGTAATATCATTTGAACTGCCAAACCAAAAGGAATACGGCATACCCGACAATATCATAGAGCTGGGAGACCAGCCAAATGGCATGGTGCTGGTAACCGGACCCGCCGGAAGCGGAAAATCCTCTACTCTGGCTTGTATAATAGACCATATTAACCATACAAGGGAAGCCCATGTCATTACCCTGGAAGATCCTATAGAGTATCTCCACAGGCATAAGAAGAGCATAGTGAGCCAGAGGGAGATATCGGTGGACACTGACAGCTATGTGGTTGGCCTGCGTGCTGCCCTCAGGCAGTGCCCGCATGTGATACTCCTTGGGGAAATGAGGGACTTTGAGACTATTTCTGTGGCCATGACTGCGGCTGAAACAGGACATTTGCTGCTTTCCACACTGCATACCATGGGAGCCGCAAATACCATAAACAGGATAATAGATGTATTTCCTGCCAATCAACAGCGCCAGATCACTGTACAGATTTCTTCAGTGCTCCATGCCGTAGTATCCCAGCAGCTGCTGCCCACGGTGAACGGGGGCATAGTCCCTGCCTTTGAGATAATGATAATGACTCCGGCCATCAGGAATATGATAAGGGATGGAAAGGTCCACCAGATAGACGGTGTGATCTACTCCAGTTCTGACCAGAATATGATATCCATGGATGAGAGTATCAATAATCTTTTGAGCAGGGGCATAATCACAGAAGAGACTGCACAGCGCTATGCAGTACATCCGGAGAGGCTTAAGAAGAGAGGGCAGTAGTTCTTAGAAGGATAGATAGGTTTTAAGCTGTGCCGGGAGCAGTCCTGCATCTGGATTTATTGCATATTTCCTCCAGTTCGGCAGGGCTGCTGTTCAGGAATTCATCCGGACGCACTGTGCGGTCGTCTACATAGAAGCCTTTGCGTCCCGGCCAGGCTTTGCCATAGATTATTTCATCATAAGGGATTTCCCATTTTTCCAGCCATTTCATGAGTATGGGAGCTGTGTACTTATTTATAAGGCCCAGGTTCCCTTCGTAGCTATGCATATTTCTGGAAGTGAAAAGGATTATTTTAGCTCCGTTTTCTTTATAATAGCGTAGCTTCTCCACCATTTCAGGATAAGGCACCAGGTCTTCATAGTTTTCACCCTCTTTTTTGATTGGGCAGAGGGTTCCGTCTATATCAAAAATAAAAGAGTATTCTCCGTACATTTCTAAGGCTCCTTTTATAGATGCCCGTCTCTTTTCAGCTGTTCTATCTGTTCAGGCGTAAGGCCGTAGTCCTGCAGCTCCTGGTCTGTCATCCACTGTCCGCTTATATATGTGCGCCCGTCCTGCTGCGGAGCGGGGCTGCCCCCACCAGAAGAACTGCCGTCGGAAGCCTGTCCGCCCTGGCCGGTATCGGTAGAACTGCTGTTTGATGTATCAGAGGAATGTGGGCTTTCTTCCGCAGGGGTCTGTTCGGAAGAGCCTTCGCCGGAGCCTGCCTCCGTTTGGCCGCTGTCAGGACTGCTTTCCGTAGAGCTGCCCTGTACCTTGTCATTTGCCGTGGCCGGAGATTGAGGAGCGGTGGCCGGAACGTCAGCCGTGGCAGGGGCTGTATTCGAAGATGCAGGAACCGTGGGCATTACCCTCTTATTCTGGCTCAAGATCTCATTTTGCAGGCTCTTTTTCCTTCCCAGGGCACTGTCGCTAAGGACTGCGGCAGGTTCAGCCACGAGGGCGTCTGAGTCCTCTTCCTGTATACCCAGCAGAATGCCATTATATATCTTTCTCGTAGTGTCAGTCTGGTAATGGAGCCCGTCTGTGGTTTCAAAGCCTGTAGACATAAGGATCTGGTAGGTATCAATATATGGCAGGCCCATGAGTTTAAGCTGGTGGTTAAAGTCTTCTATCTGTGAATTGGTAATGCTGCCATACTGCCGCACAGGATTTACGGAGACAAGCGTTATATCGTAGTCTCCCCACATTTCTCCGTATTTTTTGAGATAGTTGCTTAGGTTTCCCAGGTCATTTATGCCCAGGCAGATGATAAGCTTCCAGGCAGGGAAAAGCTGTGTTGCCCTTATTCGGTTTATCTGCTTAATGGCATCTGTACTGAACCATTTGTAGCCCTCGCCTATTTTGGCCACCATGAAGCAGTTTTCCTGGTCGGAAATCTTTAATACCCGATTCATCTCGACGAAACGGCTGTCGCCCACGAAAATATAGCCCAGATTTGTGTCCAGCTTTAGGTTCTCCACTTCGGAAAGCTGGTCCTCCACCCTGACTTTTTCCTCTTCGTATGCCGCCGCTTCTTCAGGTGTCATATCTTCCTCAGGCGGTTCTTCAATGAAATATTCTTCGCCTCCGTCGGGGCTTGATGCACCTGCTTCCGGAAGCGTGGTTTCTTCTGTTTCGCCCGGAGCGTTTACCTCGATTTTCTTAGGAGTTCCATAAGAGACTGATGTATATTTGTCGAAATAGCTTTTTGTGAGAATGAATGCTGTAATGCCTGCGCCGGCAAGGATTACAAGCATAAGGGGCAGAAATTTGAGAAACAGTTTATTGTTCACCTGATTTTACTCCAATGAATAATATGATGTTGTGATCAAAAGCAAAGACTTCAGACCGGAACGCTTATGCTTTTTTGTGGTAGCTTCTTATAAATGAAAACCCTAGGAGCTAACTTCTCCTAGGGTTATCTTGTCTGCGCCTCCAGGGGCTCGAACCCTGGACACCCTGATTAAGAGTCAGGTGCTCTACCAACTGAGCTAGAAGCGCTCCTTGCCTTTTCGGCACACAACGGATATATTATAATACAATTATCATTTCAATGCAAGTACTTTATGAGGTATTTTTATGAAATCTGAGAATTCTCTGCAAGACAGTAGTGGCAGCGGGCGCAGCGTTTCGCTGAACGGTATAGGTGGCTTGGCTGGAAAGGGAGAAGTAAAGCGGCTCTATTATCTGGACTATGCGAGGGGCTTAGGGATAATTCTGGTAGTTCTTGCGCATATACAGTACATTTCTGAGCCCTTAAGGATATTTCTCGTATCCTTCCATATTCCTTTGTTTTTCATTATATCCGGCTTTTTGATAAATATAAAGAATGAAGCGGGCAGGGCGTTAAAGGATATCCTTTCTGGCAAATTTAGGAGGATGCTCATACCGTATTATGTGTATTCGGTGCTGGATATGCTTATTTATGCCATATACTTTTTTATCACGGGGAGGGATGGCGGCCTTTCTACCATTATGCTTGCATTAGTACAGACCCTGACCTTTTACGGATATTCTGTCCTTTGGTTCTTGCCTGCCATTTTCTTTGGCGAATTGTTTTTTTTATGGATAAAAAGGTTAATGCCCAGGGCCTGCCATATAGTACTGGCACTTTCTGCCATGCTGTCATTCTGGATAAATCCTGGCCTGGAGGCATGGAATATGGTTAATGGGAATGCGGTGATTCCGGCCATACTGCATCTGGTGGCGGTGACGCTCCTTAGAATACCGCTCTCAGCGGCATTTGTAGGCATAGGTTACTATATAGCGGCACTGTGGAAAAAGGCAGGAGGCCTGTCTCCTTTAAAGTCCAGCGCACTGACAGTGCCAGTGGACTTTCTTCTCTCAATCAATCTGTTTTTGGTCTGTTTTTTTCTGGGCAGGATTAATGGAATGACGGATCTGCATTTTCTGCTGCTGGGGAACTTCTTTCTGTATTATATTGTGGCGACGGCTGGGAGCTTAGGCGTAATACTCCTTTGCAAGGCTGTTTCAGGACTGCGCACAAACTTCTTTTATAAGCTCCTTAGCCTCTATGGCAGGGAATCGCTATTTATTATGGCGACACATATAGATTTTTATGTGCTCCTTATGGCAGAAATAGGCGGGCAACTCTTTACTAAGCCGTTGCCCGCCGGAGATTTGAAAAATACCGTATTTATACTGCTCACCCTTTTCTTTACCATGCTTGGGGAAACAGTAATGGTTTTAATGAAAAAGAAATTTTTTGTAAAGTCTCAGGAACTGAGTTCCTAAATATCTTTAAGCCTCGTCAGCTGTCACAGGCGCTGCCGTAGTTCCGGAGGCTTTTGCTTCAGCCGCTGCCTGTATGGATGCAAAGTCCGCTTCGGTCAATTCTTCTTCTGCGCTTTCATCATCATATAAAGATTCGTTGTCCGTAGACAGCTCAATATTCCTGTAGTGCTTCATTCCCGTGCCGGCAGGGATAAGCTTACCGATGATTACATTTTCCTTGAGGCCTAGAAGGTGGTCCACTTTGCCCTTGATGGCCGCATCAGTTAAGACCTTTGTGGTTTCCTGGAAAGAAGCGGCGGACATGAAGGAATCCGTTGCAAGTGAGGCTTTGGTAATACCCATGATAATCTGGTGTCCGCTTGCAGGAGTCTTCCCTTCAGCTATAAGCTCTTCATTGATGTCATCTAACTCCAAAGAATCCATTCTCGTGCCGGGCAGAACATCGGAATCACCCGCATCCTCTACCTCGATTTTCTTCAGCATCTGATGGACTATCACTTCTATATGTTTGTCGTTAATTTCCACGCCCTGCAGGCGGTAGACCCTCTGCACTTCGCGCAGGAGATAGTCTTGTACTGCACGCAGCCCCTTTATCTTCAAAAGGTCGTGAGGATTTATGGAACCTTCGGTAATGACGTCGCCGGCCTCTATTACATCATCATCTGAAACCTTTATCCTGGAGCCATAAGGGATGAGATAAGTCTTGCTGGTTCCGTCTTCGTCATTTGTGACAACGACCTCTCTTTTTTTCTTAATATCCCTTATCTCGACCTTTCCGCCGAATTCAGCGATAATGGCAAGACCCTTCGGTTTTCTCGCCTCGAAAAGTTCTTCGACACGGGGGAGACCCTGGGTGATGTCGGAACCGGCCACGCCGCCGGTGTGGAAGGTTCTCATGGTTAGCTGTGTGCCGGGCTCACCTATGGACTGGGCGGCAATTATGCCTACAGCCTCGCCTACCTGAACGGGTTCGCCCGTTGCCATATTAGCTCCGTAGCACTTAGAGCAGATGCCATTATGGGAGCGGCAGGTGAGTATGGTGCGGATCTTCACTGTGGTGATGGGTTTGCCGTCCTTCTGCCCCTGGTTCACTATGCGTTTTGCCCTTCTTGGGGTGATCATGTGGTTAATGCCGACTATTAGCTCGCCTTCTGTGTCATAGATATCCTCGCAGGAGTACCGGCCCACAATCCTGGACTCTAAGCTTTCTATCTCCTCTCGGCCGTCCACAAAGGCGGAGACCTCCATTCCCGGTATTTCGCGTCCCAGATCGCCACAGCAGTCCTGCTCCCTGATGACCAGTTCCTGAGAGACGTCCACGAGACGCCTTGTAAGATATCCTGAGTCTGCTGTACGGAGAGCGGTGTCGCTAAGTCCTTTTCTGGCTCCGTGGGCGCTCATGAAGTACTCCAGCACGTTCAGTCCCTCACGGAAATTCGAACGAATTGGAAGTTCTATCGTATGCCCTGTTGTGTCGGCCTGCAGTCCCCTCATGCCGGCGAGCTGCTTTATCTGCTTATCAGAACCTCTGGCTCCGGAGTCTGCCATCATACGAATGTTGTTGTATTCATCGAGTCCGGTAAGGAGGTCGTGCGTCAGCTCGTCATCCATATTCTTCCAGGTCTCTATGACTTCGTTGTAGCGTTCCTCGTTGGTGATGAGTCCTCTCTTATAGTTTCTGGAAATCTTGTCAACCGTATTCTGGGCATCCTGAATAAGCCTGGCCTTAGAGCTGGGAACTGTCATGTCGGAAATGGACACGCTCATCGAAGCTATAGTGGAGTAGTGGTAACCCATGTCTTTGATGTGGTCCAGAACTTCTGCGGTTTTAATTGCGCCGTGGTTATTGATGACAGCTTCAATTATCTGCTTCAGTTTCTTTTTATCTACTTTTTCATTGACTTCCAGTGCAAGTTCATTGCCCGGCTTGCTCCTGTCTACAAGCCCCAGATCCTGCGGCAGCGCTTCGTTAAAGAGGAAGCGGCCCAGAGTAGACTCTAGGATGGCATGCTTTTTCTCTCCGTCTATAATCCGCTCATAATTAACCTTGATCTTGCTCTGCAGGGTAATATAGCCATTCTCATAAGCAAGGAGGGCTTCCTTTACATCTTTGAAGTATTTGCCTTCTCCCTTGGAGCCTTCCCTGAGCTGAGTCAGGTAATAAATCCCCAGCACCATGTCCTGTGTAGGCACAGTAACGGGGCCGCCGTCAGATGGCTTCAGGAGGTTATTGGGAGAGAGCAGCAGGAAACGGCATTCTGCCTGCGCCTCTACAGACAGTGGAAGATGGACGGCCATCTGGTCACCGTCGAAGTCTACGTTGAATGCAGTACAGGCCAGGGGATGCAGCTTAATAGCCTTACCCTCTACAAGTACGGGCTCAAAGGCCTGAATGCCCAGCCTATGCAGTGTGGGGGCGCGGTTTAGCATCACGGGATGCTCTTTTATGACATCTTCCAGTACGTCCCAGACCTCTGGCTCCAGTCTCTCCACCTTTTTCTTGGCGCTCTTTATATTATGGGACATGCCATTTGCCACAAGCTCCTTCATAACGAAAGGCTTGAAGAGTTCTATAGCCATTTCCTTGGGAAGCCCGCACTGCCATATCTTTAACTCAGGTCCTATGACTATAACGGAACGGCCGGAATAGTCCACGCGTTTTCCAAGGAGATTCTGGCGGAAACGGCCGCCCTTGCCCTTTAGCATATCTGATAAGGACTTCAGCGCACGGCTGCCAGGGCCTGTGACAGGTCTGCCGCGGCGTCCGTTGTCTATGAGCGCATCTACGGCCTCCTGCAGCATGCGCTTCTCATTCCTTACTATTAAATCGGGGGCGCCCAGCTCCAATAGCCTCTGGAGACGGTTATTTCTATTAATGATCCTTCTGTAGAGGTCATTTAAGTCAGAGGTTGCGAACCTGCCGCCGTCCAGCTGTACCATGGGGCGCAGGTCAGGCGGAATGACAGGTATGCAGTCTAGGATCATCCATTCGGGCCTGTTGCCGGAATTTAAGAATGCATCTACCACATCCAGTCTCTTAATGATACGGGCCCTTTTCTGGCCGGTCGCATCATGCAGTTCTTCCCGCAGGGAAACAGATTCTTCCTCTAAGTTTATGGATAGAAGCAATTCTTTAACGGCTTCTGCACCCATGCCTACCCGAAACCTTCTGTCACCGTATATCTCCCTGGCCTTCTGGTATTCCTGCTCGGACAGGACCTGCTTATATTCCAGTTCCGTATCCATGGGGTCTAAGACTATGTAGGATGCGAAATAAAGCACTTTCTCCAGCACTCTGGGGGAGAGGTCCAGTATAAGCCCCATGCGGCTGGGTATGCCCTTGAAGTACCAGATATGGGATACAGGGGCCGCAAGCTCTATATGGCCCATACGGTCACGGCGTACTGAAGATTTGGTGACCTCCACTCCGCAACGGTCACATATTACGCCCTTATAGCGTATTTTCTTAAATTTACCGCAGTGGCACTCCCAGTCTTTGCTGGGGCCAAATATGCGTTCGCAGAAGAGCCCGTCTTTTTCAGGTTTTAAGGTCCTGTAGTTTATGGTTTCCGGTTTTTTTACTTCGCCATGGGACCATTCGCGTATCTTGTCAGGAGATGCCAGTCCTATCCTCATGGCGTCAAAGGTCAAAGGCTGATAGCTCTGAGAAGTTTTATTGTAATCCGGCATGGATATAACTCCTTCCTTTTTTAATCTTCGCTAAAATTTCCAAACCCCAAAGGGCTATTGAATACATCAGAGGTATCATAGACCGGATCGGCGCCATATTCTGACTCCGGATCGAAGTCGTCTGGGATATCCTGGCCTACAGGATCGGCAAATGGCGGATTTTCCTTAAAGAAATCTGCATCCTCTGGTTCTTCCGACGTAGGGTTCGTATCATCTATGTAGTCATCATCATAGCTGTCGGATTCCCCGCTGCCGCTATCGACCCCGACAGTCTCCAGCCGTCCTTTCGAATTTGGCGTCTGGATCTGGAAACCGTGGTCTACATAGTTCTCCTGCTGCCTTAAGTCTCTGTCGTCATTCATGATGGCGCGCATATCTGTTTCGCCATACTCTATGTTTTCTCCAATCTCGACCTCTGAGCCGTCCTCTTTCAAGACGCTGACATCCAGTCCCAGCGATTGAAGCTCCTTTAAGAGCACCTTGAAGGATTCGGGAACACCCGGCTCTGGGATATTTTCTCCCTTTATGATAGCTTCATAAGTCTTTACGCGGCCTATGACATCATCGGATTTGACGGTCAGCACCTCCTGCAAGGTATATGCCGCGCCGTATGCCTCCAGGGCCCAGACCTCCATTTCCCCGAACCTCTGGCCTCCGAACTGGGCTTTTCCGCCCAGGGGCTGCTGAGTCACGAGGGAGTAAGGGCCGGTGGAGCGCGCGTGGATCTTGTCGTCCACCAGATGGTGTAGCTTTAAGTAATGCATGTGGCCTATGGTGACAGGAGAATCGAAATATTCACCTGTGCGGCCATCCCGTAGCCTTACCTTGCCGTCACGGCTTATGGGCACGCCTTTCCAGACTTTCCTATGGTCTCTGTGCTCAGAGAGGTAGGAGAGCACTTCAGGCAGGAGGATATCTTTATACTTGGCTTCGAACTCTTCCCACTCAGTATTTACATAGTCATTGGCGAGATCCAGCATATCCTCTATGTCGATCTCGTTTGCCCCGTCGAAAACAGGGGTGGCTATATTGAAGCCTAGCGCCATTGCTGCCAGTGAAAGGTGGATTTCCAGAACCTGTCCTATATTCATTCGGGAAGGCACGCCCAAGGGATTTAAGACTATGTCGAGAGGCCTGCCGTTTGGCAGATATGGCATATCCTCCACCGGCAGCACCCTGGAGACCACGCCCTTGTTGCCGTGGCGGCCCGACATCTTATCGCCTACCTGTATTTTTCTCTTCTGCGCTATGTAGATGCGGACAGACTCGTTTACGCCGGGGGAAAGATCATCTCCGTTGTCCCTTGTAAAAATCTTGGCATCCACCACTATGCCGAACTCTCCGTGGGGAACCTTCAGGGAAGTATCCCTCACTTCGTGCGCCTTTTCTCCAAATATGGCCCGAAGCAGCCTTTCCTCGGCTGTAAGCTCGGTCTCGCCCTTGGGGGTAACTTTACCGACCAATATGTCGCCTGCGCGGACCTCTGCGCCTATGCGTATGATGCCGTTTTCATCGAGGTTCTGTAGGGCCTCTTCTCCGACACCGGGGATATCCCTCGTGATTTCTTCGGGACCCAGCTTGGTCTCCCTGGCCTCGGACTCATATTCCTCTATATGTATGGAAGTATATACATCTTCCTGCACGAGCCTTTCAGAGAGGAGCACAGCGTCTTCATAGTTGTAGCCCTCCCAGGACATGAAGCCTATGAGCGGATTTTTACCCAGGGCCAGCTCACCGTGGTAGGTAGAGGGGCCGTCGGCTATCACTTCGCCCTCTTCGATATGGTCGCCCTTTTTCACTATGGGGCTATGGTTGTAGCAGTTGGACTGGTTTGAGCGCAGGAACTTTATTAGCTTATAATCCTCTTTTGTTCCGTCGTCGTTGTCCACCTTTATATTCCTGGAGTCGGCATAAGTGACGGTGCCACTCTTCTTGGCGATCACGCAGTCGCCGGAGTCTACTGCGGCCTTGCTCTCCATGCCGGTTCCGACAGCGGGGGTCTCGGTCTGCAATAGGGGCACCGCCTGGCGCTGCATGTTGGAACCCATAAGCGCCCTCGTAGGATCGTCATTTTGAAGGAAGGGAACCAGTGTTGTGGCGACTGAGAAGACCTGCCTTGGGGATACGTCCATATATTCGAACATGCTCTGCTCGTATTCCTGGGTCTCATCCCTGTAGCGTCCGGAAACCATCTTATTAATGAAATGGCCTTCTGCATCCAGCGGTTCAGAGGCCTGTGCCACATGATAGTTGTCCTCTTCGTCAGCCGTCATATATACGACCTTGTCGGTGACTACAGGAGCTTTTGAGTCACTGTGGTCTATCTTTCTATAAGGCGCTTCTATGAAGCCGTACTCATTTATCCTTGCGAAGCAGGCGAGGGAGTTTATGAGGCCTATGTTCGGGCCTTCGGGAGTCTCCACAGGGCACATGCGCCCATAGTGGGAGTAGTGTATATCCCTGACCTCCATGCCGGCTCTGTCTCTGGACAGGCCGCCGGGACCCAGTGCAGAGAGCCTGCGCTTATGTGTGAGCTCGGATAAGGGGTTATTCTGGTCCATGAACTGAGAGAGCTGGGAGGAACCGAAGAATTCCTTTACGGCGGCAGTCACGGGCTTGATATTTATAAGGGCCTGAGGAGTGATAGTGGTCAGGTCCTGTGAGGTCATCCGCTCGCGGACCACTCTCTCTAAGCGGGACAGGCCTATGCGGTACTGGTTCTGCAGAAGCTCGCCCACAGCCCTTATGCGGCGGTTCCCCAGATGGTCTATGTCGTCTTTATTCCCTATGTGGTATTCCAAATGCATGTTGTAATTTATGGAGGCAAATATGTCGTCCTTAGTCACATGCTTAGGGATGAGCTCATGCAGCTTTTTCTTGATAGCCGCCAGCAGCTCCTGGGGAGTTGCGCTCTCTTCCATGAGCCTGGATAGGGCAGGGTAGTAGACCAGTTCGGTGATGCCGTAGTCCGAGGCCTTCTTTCCCCTGGGGAAGTCCACGAAATGGTTGATATCCACCATCATGGAAGACAGGACTTTGACATTGCGTTCTTCGGTCTGTATCATCACGTATGGCACGGCAGAATTCTGTATCTCGTCAGCCAGTTCTCTTGTGACGACGGTGCCGGCCTTCGCATAGACTCTCTTAGCTTTTATTACTTCCCCTGTCGCAGGGTCTGTCACATCCTCTGCAAGGATGTGGCCGGTTATTCTGTTCCTGAGCAGGAGCTTTTTATTGAACTTATAGCGCCCGACCTTTGCGAGGTCATAGCGGCGGGGGTCAAAGAACATCCCTTCTATCAGGCCTCTTGCGCTCTCTTCTGCGAGCAGTTCGCCCGGACGTATCTTTTTATATAGCTCGAATAGGCCCTGGATGGAGTTTTCGGAAGGATCCTTGGCGAATGAGGCATGTATCTTCGGTTCGTCGCCGAAGTAGTCGAGTATCGCTTCATTGCTGCCTATGCCCAGGGCGCGGATAAGCACTGTGACCGGCACTTTTCTTGTGCGGTCTACCCTGACATAGAAGACATCGTTGGCATCGGTCTCATATTCCAGCCAGGCTCCTCTGTTCGGAATGACCGTGCAGGAAAAAAGGCGTTTGCCCAGCTTGTCGTGGTCTATGCCGTAGTATATGCCGGGAGAGCGCACGAGCTGGCTCACGATGACCCTCTCTGCGCCGTTTATGACAAAGGTGCCGTTATCTGTCATTATGGGGAGATCGCCCATGAAAATCTCGTGCTCTTTGATATCATTTTCCGGACTGCCGCTGTTTCTAAGCCTGACCTTTACCTTCAGCGGGGCTGAGTATGTGGTATCCCTGGCCTTGCATTCTTCGATGGAGTATTTTCTTTCGTTGCGCAGGAACTCATAGTTCACGAAATCGAGGCTTAGGTTTCCGCTATAGTCAGTAATGGGGGATATATCCGCAAATGCTTCCTTTAAGCCCTCCTTGATAAACCACTCATAGGAAGACTTCTGGACATCTATGAGATTCGGCATCTCTATGACATCCTGGTTGCGCTGGAAGCTCATGCGCATTGCCTTTCCTTTATATACTGGATGAATCCTGTTCTTTTCCATCAAACCTCCTCTCAGGCCCGGACTTTTTACGCCTGTTGAATGCCTGAAAACTATGGCCCTTTAAATATTTAAATATAAAAAGAGCCTACGCCACCAGAGTACAGTACTCTACATAGTAACACCAGGCTCTTTTTCAGTCAAGTATTGTTTTTTTATTTTTGCTTATTTACTTTAAGGTGACTTTTGCGCCCTCGGCTTCGACCTTGGCCTTGATCTCATCGGCCTGCGCCTTGTCTGCGCCATCTTTGATCATCTTAGGTGCATTGTCAACCAGATCCTTGGCCTCCTTCAGGCCGAGGCCGGTGATCTCGCGCACGACCTTGATAACCTTGACCTTGTTAGGACCGATTTCGGTGAGCTCTACGTCGAACTCTGTCTTCTCTTCTTCGGCTGCGCCGCCTGCGCCCGCGCCTGCCGCGGCAACGACTACGCCTGCTGCTGCTGATACGCCGAATTCTTCCTCGCAAGCCTTTACAAGTTCATTCAGTTCCAGTACGGATAAGCCTTTAATGGCCTCAATGATTTCTTCTTTTGTCATGATCTTCCTTTCTTCGCTCTAGTGTGCGATGCTTTATCTGCCTGCCGCATATCCCGCTATCCTGTGCTGCAGTCTGTAGTGCAGGACGGGATGCCGCCAAAGCTATCATGCTTCTGCCGCAGGCTCTGCTGTTTCGGCTGCTGCCGTTTCTCCGTCCCCGCCCTCTTTCTTTTCTGCGATCTGCTTTATGACACGGGCGAAGTTTGCTATAGGCGACTGTATGCTGCCTAATAGCCTTGAGAGAAGCTCTTCCCTCGGAGGGATCTCTGAAAGCTCCTGTATGGCCGCCGCATCGTAGTAGGTTCCTTCTACTATGCCTGCCTTGACCTCCAGCTTATCGGCTTTCTTCGAGAACTTCACGATTATCCTGGCAGGAGCTGTCACATCGTCTGAGGAAACCGCCAGGGCTGAAGGACCCTCCAGATGCTTGTCGAGCTGTGAGAAATCGGTGCCCTCAAAGGCCCTCTTCATGAGCGTGTTTTTATAGACCTTATAAACCACGCCGGCTTCCCTCAGCTGTTTCCTAAGCTCCGTATCCTGTTCTACCGTGAGTCCGCGGTAGTCCACCAGGACAGCAGATTTGGCATTCTTCACCTGGGCAGCGATCGCATCTACTATGGGCTGCTTCAGTTCTACTTTTGCCATGCTTTTCCTTTCTGCCGTTTTTACGGCACATTTTAAGCTACATTTTTGATGCTGGGCGCATCTATTGTTTAGCCGAATATGCACAGTGCAAGGCACATTACACTGTACAAAAAAATCCCTGCCAAAAGACAGGGATAGATAAAAGTCTAGCTTATATTGCAAGAACTTTTAATCCTCGGCAGGCGAACCCCTGGGCTTATCCCTGGGCCTCATTATGCTGTAAAATGCACCTGCTGTCTTCGGCTGGCGTTGCCTTCTGGGCACGCCGTCTGAAAAGATAGCATAAAAAAGCAGGGGCTGTCAAGGGAATAATAGCGTTCCGGAGGCAGGGGCGCTTATGAGGCAGTTCTCAATAGGCATTGTTAAGGGGCAAGCTTATGTGGTATACTCTGCTGCATGAATAAAGAAGACTTCTTAAATGGACTTAGAACAGCGCTCGCAGGGGAAATGGCCCCTGCCAATATAGAGGAGAACATCCGCTATTACGATGAGTATATAGAAACGGAGAAGCGTAAGGGCAAGGAGGAAGCGGCCGTCTTCGAGGAGCTTGGCGACCCTAGGCTCATAGCAAAGACCCTGCTTGGGACCAGCAGGGAAGAGGACTTGAGGGGCAATAGCTTCATGAAAGCCGAAGAGGAGCGGGAAGAGAGGGAGGAAGAGGAGCAGGCGGCCCAAAAGCGGATATGGAGGATTAGCCGCATAAAGGCCTGGATCTTTCTTATAGCCCTCATAGCCCTGGCGATACTTCTTCTCATCATAGTGGGTTCCGTGCTCGTTGCGCTGGCACCGGTATTACTTGCTTTCATAGTGCTCTGGCTCATACTTAGGAGCATGAGGGGGGACTGACCTTTGCCGGCAGGCTGATAATTGGGGCGCAGCCCCCCGCCGCCGGAGGGTTTGCGCCCCAAGAATTAGACTAGTCTTGGAAAAGAGGGGTAGAGAGGTAGCGGTCCCCGTTGTCGGGGAGCAGCACCACTATGTTTTTACCCTTGTTTTCGGGCCTTTTTGCAAGCGTGAGGGCTGCGAAGACGGCGGCTCCTGAAGATATGCCTACCAGTATGCCTTCCGTGCGGGCTATCTCTTTTCCCGTCTTAAAAGAATCTTCGTTCGAGACTTTTATTATTTCATCATAGACTCCCGTATTCAGGGTTTCAGGCACGAAACCTGCCCCTATGCCCTGAATCTTGTGAGGTCCGGGCTTGCCGCCTGAGAGCACGGGGGAGTCTGCGGGCTCTACCGCTATGATCTTCACATTGGGATTCTTTTCTTTTAAGAATTCCCCCACTCCTGTCACTGTTCCTCCCGTACCGACGCCGCTGACAAAGAAGTCCACGTTTCCGTCTGTGTCCTCCCAGATCTCAGGACCCGTCGTGGCTTTATGTATGGCGGGGTTGGCGGGATTTACGAACTGGCCCAGGATTACTGAGCCCGGAGTTTCATTCTTCAGCTCCTCAGCCTTGGCTATTGCCCCCTTCATGCCGGCGGCCCCGTCTGTCAGCACTATTTCGGCCCCGAATGCATGCAGGAAATTGCGCCTCTCCACGGACATGGTCTCAGGCATGGTGAGCACGGCCTTGTAGCCCTTGGCTGCGGCGACTGCGGCTATCCCTATGCCTGTATTTCCGCTTGTGGGCTCTATTATGGTAGAGCCTTTTTTTATGAGGCCCTTTTTTTCGAGGTCTTCTATCATGCTTAGAGCTATCCTGTCTTTAACTGAGCCGGCGGGATTGAAATATTCGAGCTTTGCGATTATGTGGGCGGCTAAGCCCTCTTTTTCCTCTAGTGCCTTAAGCTCCAGAAGAGGGGTATTTCCTATGAGTTCTGTAGCAGATTGCTTGATGTTGGCCATTTCTTACCTCCCTTGAATTAAATCTTATATTTCCCATTGGAAAACTATGAATAGTGTAATACTTTGTTTTTTTTATGTCAAGACGTTAGGGGCAAAAGAAAAAATCAGTCCTTCCCCTATTGCAACATTGGCGCAAGTGTGGTAGTTTATTCAAAGTGTGCCTATGCAACAAAAGATTTTTCATATACGGGCACATAGAGAACAGGCGGATGGACCTTTGGCAGTGGTGCCGTGGCTTATCCACAAAAAAGCAAGCCGTTTCACGAAGATGCATAAGTGCGGTCTGCCAGGGAAAGAAGTGCGCCAAAGACGGGGATGTCCCCAAACCATATTTAAGGAGGAAAAAAATGAGCGTTATTTCAATGAAGCAGCTATTGGAAGCCGGAGTGCATTTCGGCCACCAGACCAGGAGATGGAATCCTAAGATGGCACCTTATATCTATACGGAGAGAAACGGGATTTACATTATAGACCTGCAGAAGTCAGTGGGGAAGGTGGACGAGGCATATAATGCTGTGGGCGATATTATAGCAGACGGCGGCACCATACTGTTTGTGGGCACGAAGAAGCAGGCGCAGGATTCCATAAAGGCAGAGGCGGAGCGCTGCGGCATGTACTATGTAAATGAGAGGTGGCTGGGCGGAATGCTCACGAACTTCAAGACCATACAGTCCAGGATAAAGAGGCTGAAGGAGATAGAGATGATGAGCTCGGACGGCACCTTTGACGTGCTTCCGAAGAAGGAAGTGGCCCTGCTGCAGAAAGAGTGCGAAAAGCTGGAGAAGAACCTGGGCGGCATCAAGAATATGAAGCAGCTTCCCAATGTTATTTTCGTCGTGGACCCGAAGAAGGAGCATATCTGCGTGCAGGAGGCACATGCGCTGGGCATTCCGCTCGTGGGCATCTGCGACACCAACTGCGACCCTGAGGAGCTGGACTATGTGATACCTGGCAATGATGATGCCATAAGGGCAGTGAAGCTCATCGTATCGAAGATAGCGGATGCAGTCATAGAGGCCAATCAGGGCGAGGCCGAGGACATAGGAGGGGAAGAAGAAGAGGCTGCGGGCTGAAGGAATAAGATTTATTATTAGAAGGGAGACAAGAAGAAAATGGCTATTTCATCTAAGCAGGTTAAAGAACTGCGCGATATGACCGGCGCTGGCATGATGGACTGCAAAAAGGCGCTGGATGCCACAGATGGCGATATGGACAAGGCGGTGGAGTTCCTTCGGGAGAAGGGCCTCGCCGGCCACACGAAGAAGGAGGGCAGGATTGCTGTAGAGGGCCTGTGCCTTACAAGCATAACAGATGACTTTAAAAAGGCAGCTGTCGTAGAGGTGAACTGCGAGACAGACTTTGCGGCTAACGGGGAGAAGTTCCATGCTTATGTTGGGGATGTGGCGGCCCAGGTCTTAAATAGCGGCGCCAAAGACCTTGAGAGCTTTATGGACGAGAAGTGGTCAAAGGACGAAACACTTACAGTCAGGGAAGCCCTTTCACAGCAGATTTCCATTATCTCCGAGAATATGAATATTCGCCGTTTTGAGAAGATAGAGGAGAATGCGGGCTTTGTCGCCACCTATGTCCATGCAGGCGGAAAAATAGGCGTGCTTGTGGATGTGGAGACAGATGTGGTCAATGACAGCATAAAGGAAATGGGCAAGAACGTGGCTATGCAGATTGCGGCCATGTCCCCTAAGTTCACGAGGTCCTCTGAAATAGACGATGAGTACATAGCCCACGAGAAGGAAATATTCCTGGCCGAGGCTAAAGAGGAGAAGCCCGGTGGCAATGAGAAGATCTGGAATGGCATAGTCATGGGCCGGATCAATAAAGAATTTAAGGAGATCTGCCTTTTGGACCAGATTTATGTAAAGGCAGAGGACGGCAAGCAGAGCGTGCAGAAATATGTAGAGAGCGTGGCCAAAGAAAATGGCGCAAAAGTCAATATCAAAGGCTTTGTGCGCTTCCAGACCGGCGAGGGCATGGAGAAAAAGGAAGAGGACTATGCGGCAGAGGTGGCGAAGGCCGCCGCAGAGGCCCGCAAATAAACAGCTTTAAAAGCTGCAGAGAGCCAAGAGATGAGGCCTTCGGTTAAGCCGGAGGCCTTTCTATCTAGGGATCGCCGTGACATTCGCGGCAGACCCCGGTTATAGGAGCGATAGTTGGACTTGAGGGCTGCGGCGGGAGAGGGCATAGCAGCGGCGCTGCTCTTAGGGCTTATCATGAGGCGGAGGCCCTCCCTGAGATCATTATTTTTCTTTTTGGTGCTGATAGGGCTCATTGCGGCGGTGGTGCTGCACTATGGAGGCCAGGAGGATTCTTCGCTCTTTTTCTGGCATCCCTATATAGTGCTTTTGATAATAAGCGCAGGGGATCTTGGAATTTACCGCAGGGGCATAGGAATAAGCAGGGAACTGCTATTTGAAAAGCTCCTGCTCTGGCCCTTTCTTGTCATACCTATTTCATCTGCCTTTATAATGGCTATAGGCTGGCTCATAAAGCTTTACCGCAGGAATCCTCTGGAACTTTTCATGAGCTGAATAGTTGCAAACATTTTAGGATACAAAATGCCATGACGATCAGAGAGAGGCTTGAAGAACAGGAAGAAAAGACCTTCAGCCCTTATGCGCAGCTGTCAAAAAATAGCAAGGGACGCATAAAGAGGGATACAGAGGACGATCTTCGTCCGGTCTACCAGCGTGACAGGGACAGGATTCTGCACAGCAAGGCTTTCAGGCGGCTGAAGGACAAGACACAGGTATTTCTTATTCCTGAGGGAGACCACTACAGGACCAGGCTGACGCATACCCTGGAGGTCTCACAGATTGCGAGGACCATAGCCCGTTCCCTCTCGCTGAATGAGGACCTGACAGAAGCTATAGCGCTGGGGCATGATCTGGGGCATACTCCCTTTGGGCATGCGGGAGAAAGGGCGCTAAACCGCGTATGCACTTTGGGTTTTGACCATGAGCGGCAGTCGGTACGGGTAGTGGATTTTTTGGAAAAGGATGGCGAGGGGCTAAACCTTACGGAAGAAGTGAGGGATGGGATCTTAAACCATGGGCTTTCCAAGAGGCCTGCTACTCTGGAGGGGCGCATAGTCAGATTCGCAGACAAAATGGCCTATATGCATCATGACATGGATGATGCCGTGAGGGCTGGCATACTCCATAGTGACAGGGTGCCGGAGTCCATTTCTTCCATTATAGGAGAGACTACGGGGGAAAGGCTGGACAGGCTTATTCACGATATCATTGCCCACAGTCAGGGAAAAGATGATATAATGATGTCAGATGCTGTGGAAAAGGCCATGCTGGAGCTCAGGGCCTGGATGTTCCAGAATATCTACACGGATCCCGTTGCCAAGGGGCAGGAGGGGAAGGCAGAAAGACTGGTAGAGACACTGTACCTCTACTATTTGAAATCCCCTGAAGAGCTGCCGGCAGAGTATAGGAGATTTATAAATGACATGGGCGAAAAGACGGAGAGGGTGGTGGCTGACTTTGTCTCTTCCATGACTGACCACTACGCCCTGGGGATTTATAATGAGCTATTCCTGCCCAACCCCTGGATAGTGAAGTAGGAATGGATTCTGCCCGCCGGAGGGACTGGCCATGTTTTATCCTAGTGAAGTAGTGGACGATGTACAGTCCAGGATAGATATAGTGGATGTCATAGGCAGGGCTGTGTCCTTGAAGAAAAGGGGGAATAGCTATGTGGGGCTGTGCCCCTTCCATAATGAAAAGACGCCCTCTTTCCATGTATCCCCTGACAAACAGATGTACCACTGCTTTGGCTGTGGCGCGGGAGGGGATGTTATAAGCTTCCTCATGAATTATGAGGACCTGAGTTTTCCGGAGGCCGTACAGAGCCTGGCGGCCATGGCGGGGGTAAGCCTGCCGGAGACAGAAGACCCCGCAGGGCGGAGAAATGCCGGCATAAGGGAGAGGCTCTATAGCATACATAAGGAAGCCGCAGTATTCTATTATAAGTATTTAAGATCGCCTGAGGGCAGGCTGGGGCTGGATTATTTCAGGAAGAGGAGGCTTACGGGGGAGACATTAAAGCACTTCGGGCTGGGATATGCCGGCCAGAAAAGCGAACTCTGCGCATACCTTAGGGAAAAGGGCTATACCGACGAGGAGCTGGATAGGGCGGGGCTGGCCAATATAAGTGAAAAGAGGGGAGTGCGGGACAGATTCTGGAATAGGGTCATCTTTCCCATTATGGACAAGAGGCAGAGGGTCATAGCCTTTGGCGGCAGGGTCATGGGGGACGGGGAGCCGAAGTACTTGAATTCCCCTGAGACTGATATTTTTAATAAGAGCCGCACGCTATACGGGCTACATTCCGCCAAGAGGTCTAAAAAGGGCTATTTAATAGCCTGCGAGGGCTATATGGATGTGATAAGCCTGCACCAGTCCGGCTTTTCGGAGGCGGTGGCCTCACTTGGCACTGCTTTTACGGAGGGGCATGCGAGCGAGCTAAGGCACTATACCGAGGAAGTGAGGCTATGCTATGATGCGGACGGGGCCGGCAGGAAGGCGGCGCTCAGGGCCATACCCATATTGGAGAAAAGCGGCATCTCGGCAAGGGTGGTGGATTTAAAGCCCTATAAAGACCCGGACGAATTCATTTTAAACCTGGGGCGGGAGGAATTTCAAAAGCGTCTCGACAGCGCTGAGAATAGCTTGAACTTTGAAATCCACCTGATGCGGGATATGTATGACCTTAAGGACCCTGAGGGGCGGACCCGTTTCGAAAGGGCGGTGGCCAGGCGGCTTTCCGCCGTAGACGATGAATTAAAGAGGAATAATTATTTAGAGGCAGTAGCGGCCGAATATATGATATCCTCTGACGCCTTCAAGAGGGCAGTAGATGAAGAGAGGCTGTCCAGTGCCTTAAGCGGCGCAGGCATAGAGCCTATAAGGATCAGGCCTGATGGAGGGGAAAAGGAGTCCGGGAAAAAAGAGAACGCCCTTTTGAAAGCAGAGAAGCTTCTTTTAACCTGGATAAGTGATGAACAGGAGATATATCCGGCCGTAAGGCAGTACTTAAGTTCTGACGACTTTTCTGAAGGGCTCTACAGGATGGCGGCAGAAATACTTTTTAACCAGATGGACAGGGGAGAATTCAAGCCGGCCGTCATTGTGAACCGTTTTGAGGAGCCTGAGGATCAGAAAAAGGTGGCAGAGCTATTCCACACAAGGCTGGGCCGTGCTTTACAGGGGACAGAGAAGGAAAAAGCCCTCACGGAACTGGTATCCAGGGTGAAGAGGGCCTCGCTTGACAGGCTGGGGTCGGGGACGGAAGCTGTTCCGAATGACGGAATGGATCCATTAGCCAGGGTAGTTAAGGAAAAACAGCTCATAGAAAAGCTGAGCAAGATAGGCATATCACTTTAGGAGGAAAGAATGGACGAAAAGGAACAGGCCCTTTTTGAAGAAAAGCTGAAAGACCTCGTGGAACTTGGGAAAAAGAAGAAGGGTGTGCTGGAGGACGCCGAGATCCATGACTTTTTTTCAGGGCTTACCCTGGGAGAAGAGCAGTACGACAGGGTGCTGGAGACCATGGAGCAGAACGGCATAGAGCTTTTGAAGATCCATGAGGAAGATGACATGGACGAGGCGGAGCCGGATTTGGATGTGGACGATGAAGAAGATCCGGATCTGGAGAATTTCGATATTACAGTTCCCGAAAATGTGTCACTGGAAGACCCTGTACGCATGTACCTAAAGGAAATAGGCAAGGTCTCCCTCCTCACTGCGGATGAAGAGATAGACCTGGCAAAGAGGATGGAGCTGGGGGACCAGGAGGCCAGAAAGAAGCTCGCCGAGGCCAACTTAAGGCTGGTAGTTAGCATAGCAAAACGCTATGTGGGAAGGGGCATGCTTTTCCTGGACCTTATACAGGAGGGGAACCTGGGGCTTATAAAGGCTGTGGAGAAATTTGATTACAGGAAAGGCTACAAGTTCTCCACATACGCCACATGGTGGATAAGACAGGCTATAACCAGGGCCATAGCAGACCAGGCCCGCACCATAAGAATACCTGTACACATGGTGGAGACCATCAATAAGCTCATACGCGTATCCAGACAGCTTTTGCAGGAACTGGGCAGGGAGCCTACCCCGGATGAGATAGCGAAAGAGATGAATATGTCGTCAGAGAGGGTGAGGGAGATACTGAAGATTTCCCAGGAGCCTGTGTCTCTGGAGACGCCCATAGGTGAGGAGGAGGATTCGCATCTGGGCGATTTCATACAGGATGAGCAGGTGCCAGTGCCCGCAGATGCGGCGGCCTTTACCCTGCTTAGGGAGCAGCTGCACGAGGTGCTGGAGACCTTGACGGAAAGGGAGCAGAAGGTGCTGCGCCTGAGGTTCGGGCTGGACGACGGAAGGGCCCGCACGCTGGAAGAGGTTGGCAAGGAGTTCAAGGTGACGAGGGAGAGAATAAGGCAGATAGAGGCCAAGGCCCTGCGGAAGCTCCGCCACCCCAGCAGGAGCAGGAAGCTAAAGGACTATCTTGATTAAATTATCCAAACGCCTGCATGCGCTCTCGGAAATGGTGCCCTTAGGCGCAGTCCTTGCAGATGTGGGCTGTGACCACGGGTTTATTCCCTTGAGCCTCATAGAGAGGGGATGTATAAAAAAGGCCTTTTGCCTCGATATAAATAGGGGCCCATTGGATAGGGCACTCGAAAATGCGAGGTCCATGGCTATGGACGATAAGATCATTTTTATCGAGTGCGATGGAATGGAAGGGCTAAAGAGTGAGCATGGAGTGGATACGGCCCTCATAGCGGGCATGGGCGGGAAGACCATACTGCATATACTTCTTTCCGCACCCAATCCTGTAATGGATGGGATAAAGACTTTCATATTGGGGCCGCAGTCCGAAATAGCCCTCTTCCGGAGATGTCTCCTGGGGGAGGGTTTCTCCATTTTGCTGGAGAAGCTGGTGGAAGAGAATGGAAAATATTATCCCCTCATGCTGGCGGAAAAGAAGCCGGAAAAGTTTCCCTATTCTGAGGCAGAGCTATATTATGGGCGCCATGTGGATAGCGGCAGCAGGGAAGCCCTGTCATTACTTATAGGAAATGATATAAGCACTGCAGAAAGGCTGCTTTCCTCTGGAAAGCTGTCAGGAGAAGCCGCGCGGCATTTTGATGAGAGGCTGCAACTCGCAAAGGAGGCACTTAACGCACTATGAGCTTAAGGGTTAGTGACATAATAGAAAGACTGGACATGCTGGCACCCTTTTCGGGAGCTGAAAGCTGGGACAATGTGGGCCTTCTTGTAGGCAGGCCGGAAAAAAAGGTGGGCACGGTATTTATTGCCCTGGATGCTACTGATGAGGCCATAGACGATGCGCTGGAAAGCGGGGCGGACCTTTTATTGACACACCACCCTATGATATTTTCACCGCTAAAAAAGGTGGTATCGGAAGACTTTGTGGCGAGGAGGGTTATGGAGCTAGTAAAGAGGGACCTGTCCTATATAGCCATGCATACGAATTTCGATGTCTACTGCATGGGAAAAGCGGCGGCGGATATTATTGGGTTAAATGAGACAGAGACTCTGGAGGGCCTTAAAAGGGAGGATGCCTCCCTGGGCTTCGGACGCATAGGGAATCTGGAAAATGCCATGCCGCTAAAGGAATTTGCGGATTTTATCAAGCATAAGTTTGATCTGGACAGCGCGCGCATATATGGGGACCTGTCTGAGATAGTCGAGAGGGTGGCAGTGCTGCCGGGTTCGGGGAGCTCTGGCATACCCTATGCCATAGGGCTCAATGCGGACGTGCTGTTAACAGGGGACATAAGCCACCACCAGGGAATAGATGCCAATATGCAGGGGCTCTCAATAGTGGACGCAGGGCACTATGGCATAGAGCATATCTTCATAAATTATATGAATAATTACTTCAGGGAAAAACTGCCTGGGCTTAAGGTGGTACTATCTAGGGAGAGCTCTCCGTTTAAGGTGCTGTAGCGGGAAAGGGCGAGGTTTACATAATTCTTTGACAAAAACATTTGCAGAATATATCATTAAAAAGACTATAGCTTTTTCCAAGGTGGAGTAAAAGCTGCAATACAAAGAGGTAGTGATGCAAAAAGAATTCAAGAAGACATACGAGCCCCAGGAGATGGAGGAAGAGATCTACAGGGGATGGTTAGAAAAGAAATATTTTCACGCGGATGTGGATCACTCTAAAAAGCCATACTGCATAATAATGCCACCTCCGAATATCACGGGGAAGCTTCACATGGGACATGCCCTGGACAATACGCTGCAGGACATACTCATACGATTCAAGCGCATGCAGGGCTTTAATGCCCTCTGGCAGCCGGGCATGGACCATGCGGCCATAGCCACGGAAGTGAAGATTATAGAGAAACTAAAGGAAGAGGGGACAGATAAGGAAGAACTTGGGCGCGAAGAATTCTTAAAGCGCGCCTGGGCCTGGAAAGAGGAGTACGGCGGCATAATCTCTTCCCAGTTCAAGAAGCTGGGCGTATCCTGCGACTGGGACAGGGAGAGGTTCACCATGGACGAGGGCTGCTCCAGGGCAGTTCGGGAGGTTTTCTGCCGGCTCTATGAAAAGGGCCTCATATATAAGGGGAATAAGATAGTCAACTGGTGCCCTGTCTGCCAGACAACCATATCTGATGCCGAGGTGGCATACGAAACCCAGTCTTCCCATCTGTGGCACATCAAATATAAAATAGTGGGGGAGGAGCGCTATATAGAATTTGCCACTACCAGGCCTGAGACCATGCTGGGAGATACGGCGGTGGCAGTAAATCCTGAGGATGACAGGTATAAAGACCTCATAGGGAAAAAGGCCCTGCTCCCCATAGTCAATAGAGAAATCCCCATTATAGCTGATGAATATGTGGACATGGAGTTCGGGACGGGTGTGGTAAAGATTACCCCAGGCCACGACCCCCACGATTTTGAGGTCGGGCAGAGGCACAGCCTCCCCATAGTCAATATAATGAATGACGACGCCACTATAAATGAGGCGGGCGGCAAATATAACGGCATGCCGGCGCTCAAGGCGAGGAAAGAGATAGTTAAGGAACTGGATTCCCTGGGGCTATTGGTGAAGGTCGAGGACTATAGCCATGAGGTAGGTACCCATGACCGCTGCCATACTACCGTGGAGCCTATGGTCAAGAAGCAGTGGTTCGTAAAGATGGACGAACTTATAGGCCCTGCGGCGGATGGGGTCAGGAATGGCGACATTGCCCTGGTGCCCAAGCGCATGGAGAAGTCCTATTTCAACTGGACAGATAATATACGTGACTGGTGCATATCCAGGCAGCTCTGGTGGGGGCACAGGATACCCGCTTTCTACTGCGAGGACTGCGGAGAGGTCATAGTTTCAAGGGAGGACCCTGTAGAATGCCCTAAATGCGGTTCTAAGAAGCTAAGGCAGGACGAGGATACGCTGGACACCTGGTTCTCTTCGGCACTCTGGCCCTTCTCGACCTTGGGCTGGCCGGAGGAGACGGATGACCTCAAATACTTTTATCCTACAGATGTGCTTGTCACAGGCTATGACATACTCTTTTTCTGGGTAATACGCATGGTCTTCTCAGGCTATGAGCACATGGGGGCAAAGCCCTTTAAGACCGTGCTATTCCATGGGCTTGTAAGGGACAGCCAGGGCAGGAAGATGAGTAAGTCCCTGGGAAATGGCATAGACCCGCTGGAGGTCATAGAAAAGTACGGGGCGGATGCCCTGCGCTTCACGCTGGTCACCGGAAACGCACCCGGAAATGACATGCGCTTTTCATACGACAGGGTGGAGGCCTCAAGGAACTTCGCCAATAAGATATGGAATGCCTCCCGCTTCATACTCATGAATATGCAGGGGAAAACCATAGAAGAGTGCGGGATTGGAGAGCTGGAAGACCCTGATAAGTGGATACTCCATACATTTAATCTGACCGTAAAAGAGGTCACGGAGAATATGGAGAAGTTCGAGCTGGGCATAGCCGCCCAGAAGATCTACGACTTTATCTGGGACAGCTTCTGTGACTGGTATATAGAGATAGTGAAGCCCAGGCTCTACAATACCAAAGATGCAAAGAGGCAGAATGCCGCGCTATGGACATTAAAGACAGTGCTGACAGGGGCATTGAAGCTGCTGCATCCATATATGCCCTTTGTGACTGAGAGCATATATAGCATCATAAGGGAAGAAAGCGGGGAAGAGGGAGCGGAGTCCATAATGATATCGGACTGGCCACTCTATAGGGACGAATGGATATTCAGGGCGGAGGCAGAGGAACTGGAGCTCATTAAAGAGGCAGTAAAAGGAGTACGCAATGTACGCAGCGAAATGAACGTAGCTCCTTCCAAAAAAGCCGACATTACGATAGTATCGGAGGACGCCGCCGTAAGGGAAACCTTTGAGAAGGGCGTGCTCTATTTTTCTTCACTTGTAAATGCAGGGGAAGTGAGGATAAGCGGGAATAAAGAGGGCGTGAGGGACGACGACGTATCCGTGGTCCTCAGCAGGGCCTCTCTCTATATACCGCTAAAGGAGCTGGTGGACATTTCTAAGGAGATAGACCGCCTTAAGAAAGAAGAGCTTCGGCTGGATGGGGAATTAAAGCGTTCCCACGCCATGCTTTCAAATGAACGCTTTCTTTCCAAGGCTCCCAAGGACAAAATAGACAGCGTTCATTTGAAAGCATGGCGTGGGAACGCTTTAATTCCCCATCCATCCGAAGCTCTTCTTTCTTAAGGCGGTCTATCTCCTTAGAAATGTCCAC
>JAGBNO010000023.1 GCA_017634355.1 Lachnospiraceae bacterium | reverse complement strand
TAAGCGCTAAGAACAGACTTAAGCTTACTCTCTGCTTCCTCCGAAAGAGTTCCGGTGTCTTTTATGATCTGCATTGCGGATATGCCATCGGGGTCTTTATCCAGGCAATCATACAGGCCAGCCTCATATTTGGAAACATCTGACGGCTCAATGGCAGACAGTATGTTATTGACAACAGCATAGAGTATGGCGACCTGCTTCTCCACAGGCACAGGTGCGCTGCGGTCCTGCTTTAAGACCTCAACTATACGTTCACCCTGGGCAAGACGGGACTTTGTATCCTCATCCAGGTCTGATCCAAACTGGGCAAAACTCTGTAATTCGCGGTACTGTGAATACACCAGCTTAAGTGTGCCGGCAACCTTTTTCATGGCTTTTATCTGCGCATTTCCGCCCACCCTCGAAACTGAAATACCGGGGTTGACAGCAGGCATGATGCCTGAATGGAAGAGCTCTGTCTCTAGGAATATCTGTCCGTCTGTAATTGATATTACGTTTGTAGGTATGTAGGCAGAGACATCTCCGGCTTGGGTCTCTATTATAGGAAGTGCTGTAAGCGAGCCACCGCCTTTTTCATCTGAAAGTTTAGCCGCACGCTCCAGAAGTCTGGAATGGAGATAGAAAACATCACCGGGATAAGCTTCACGCCCCGGAGGCCTGCGGATCAATAGAGACAGTGCCCTATAGGCAACAGCGTGTTTAGAGAGATCATCATAGATAAGCAAAACATGCTTGCCCTTGGCCATAAAGTATTCACCCATGGCGCAGCCGGTATATGGAGCTATATACTGAAGCGGGCTAGGTTCAGAAGCAGTTGCGGCCACAACTATTGTATAGTCCATGGCTCCGCCTTCGGTGAGTTCAGTAACTAAAGAAGTAACTGTGGAACGTTTCTGTCCTATGGCCACATAAATGCAGATAACATCCTGGCCCTTTTGGTTCAGTATGGTATCCATGGCTATAGTTGTCTTGCCGGTCTGGCGGTCGCCTATAATTAATTCCCTCTGTCCTCTTCCAATAGGAATCATAGAGTCTATGGCTTTGATGCCGGTCTGAAGCGGTTCTTTAACAGGCTGCCTGTCAATAATGCCGGGCGCAGGAGATTCTACGGGACGGAATTCATCTGATGCTATAGGTCCGGCTCCATCTATAGGCTGTCCTATGGCATTCACAACCCTGCCTATCATCTTGTCGCCCACAGGAACTGAAACAACCCTGCCTGTGCGCTTTACAGTCTGTCCTTCGCTTATACCTACGTCTTCTCCAAAGAGAACGGCAGAAACGACAGTCTCTTCAAGATTTTGCGCCATTCCAAAGGTGCCATTTTCAAATTCCAAGAGCTCGCCGGACATACAGTTGAGAAGACCGCTTACCCTTGCTATACCGTCGCCCACTGTGAGTACAGTGCCGGTTTCGTTCTGGACTATCGCATTCTGATAATTCTTAATCTGACTACGAATAATCTCGGAAAGCTTTTCTGCTTTTAATTCCATTTCAGAGGAACCTCCAAATCATGTACAAACAAAAAACTAATATAAGTTTATCAAATCTCAGACTACGATATCCGAAACCTGTTTTCTAAGTGCTGAAAGCCTGCCCTGAACGGTCCCGTCCAGCAATACACCCTCCAGCTCTACCTTTATGCCGCCAAGCACGTCAGGGGACTGTTTCTGCTTAAGCTGTATGGTCTTGCCTGTCTTTTTCTGAAGCCTTTGCTTCAGAGTAAACATCTCTCTCTCAGTCAGAGGCACGGCACTGATGACCTCGGCATCCAGTATGTCATGGTCCTTCTGATAGCAGGAACGGAAACGTTTGCAGCAACTTGAATATTCCCTAAGAAGCCCTTTTTCAAGAAGAAGCTGCAGAAAGTTCGATAAATAGAGCTCAACCTGACCGTCCAGGGCCGTATTTAAAAGGGAAAGCCGCTCGTTCTTAGGAATAGAAGGCTCTGAAAGCAGAGAGATATAGTCAGGATTTTCCTTGAAAACGGACAAGATGACTTCCATTTCACTCAGGATGCTATCAGTCTTGCCTTCAGATAAAGCTAAATCATAAAGGCTCTGTCCGTATAGGTCACCGGCCCTGCTCATGACGCTTCACCGACATGGCTCAAGAAATCATCAATGAGCTTTCTGTGGTCAGATTCGTTTATTTCCTTTTCAACAACCTTGCCGGCTATATCCATGGCCAGAGAGCCGATCTCGTCTTTGGCCTCGTTAAGGGCGCGCATTTTCTCCTGGGCAATGTCTGCCTCTGCCCTGGAGCGCATTCCTGCAGCCTCTTTCTCGGCGGACTTGAGCATCTCGTCGGCTGTAGCCTGGGCAGTTTTCTGGGCATCAGAAACTATGCGCTCAGCTTCAGCATGGGCATTGCTAAGGCTGTTTTCGTACTGCTCTTTTAAGTTTGCGGCCTCAGACTGGGTATTCCTCGCATCCTTTATCTCTTTATCTGCAAGCTGCCTTCTCTTTTCCAGTATCTCGTTGATGGGCTTAAAGAGGAAACGCTTTATAAGATAAACCTGTATAAAAAGATTCAGGATCTGGGCGATAAAAGTCCAGGGCACAATCGTTACTAATGGCTGTGTAGACATATTATCCCATCTTTCCTTAAAATAGCGGGCGTATTATTAAAGCATGCCCATGAACATTCCGGGAGCCACGAAGATAAGCAGAAGGCCGGTAACAAAGCCATAAATACCGGTGGTCTCTGCTATGGCGCAGCCCAGCAGCATGGTGCTTGTGACATCCCCCTTGCACTCAGGCTGACGGCCTATGGCCTCAAGTGCCTTAGAAACGGCATTACCTTCACCTATACCAGGTCCTATACCTGCGATGAGAGCAGCGCCGGCGCCTATAGCACAACCTGCCAGGGCAATACCTTTTGCCAATACTGTGAAATCCATAGTTTTCTCCTCCTTAAAAATAAAAATTAAGTTGATGCCGCTGCCATTTTATTCTTCTGCGGCATTAGCTATATACATGATAGTCAGCATGGTAAAAATAAATGCCTGCATAACGCCTGAAAACCAGTCAAAATATATAGATGTAAAAGCAGGTATGCCTATATCCAGAATAGGGATCTGTGCGAGGGTCGAATTAATGAGGCCGAAAAGCGCCTTTGACGCCACAGCCAGCCCCGCATATATAAGACCGTTAATGACGACGCCGGAGAGTATATTGCCGAAATGACGGCAGGCCATGCTCACAGGGGTGGCCAGTTCGGAGAGTACGTTGAAAGGGGTCATAACGGCGATGGGCGTTGTAAAGCCTTTGAGATAGCCTCCGAGTCCGCCTGTCTTAATCTTTGTGGCGGTTATCATTACGAAGACTACTATCGCCCATGCGGCTTCGGTAGAGAGGTCTGCTGTAGGACTCCTTAAGCCTATGAGGCTTATGAGGTTTGATACGACACTGGTAACAAAAAGAGCGGACACAAAGGGAATGAGCTTGTCGAAGCGGTTCCCGCCGGTATTATTACGCACAAAATTATTGGCGGTCTCAACAAGAAGCTCGGCCAGGGCCTGCCTTTTGGAAATGCCTTCGACCTTGAGCCCCCTTGTAAGGAAAATACATAGAAGTGTGATCACAAGCATTACGAGCCAGCTTATCAAAAGCGTTTCTGAGATCACGAAGTCCCCTAGAACTGGAATATTTGTGGGAACTTGGAAGAAGATACGGGCGCCGGATACATCAAAATCCATGATTCCTCTACTCACCTTCCTTTCATTGCAGATAATATGCCGCGTATTTTTATCAGCATGCTTGGTAAAAACAGGGGCAATACCCCGGACAGGCCATTGAACACGGGCAAAACCAAAGCCAGGACCACCCATAGCATCTGTGCCATTAAACGGTATCTGTAGCTTAAGAGCATGGTATTACGGGCCCTTGCCTCATCTTCTATGCCTGAGACCTTCTGCACCGTGAGGCCCATCCAGAAAAAATTTCCAATGGCCACAAGGGAGCCAACTATAGCGGCTAATACAACCTTGAAGTCAAAAGGAACTCTTTCCGGAAAAAATCTGTGCAACAGAAAGAAGCAAGATATTATAAACAGAGTCCCTATTCCGCAGCCTACCGCCACAAAGGCTGTTTCCTTTTTGACGGCATCCTGTATACCCATAGCCATCATACCTAATGGTGTTTGCTGAACGAGACTTCCTTGGAGCCCCGCACGGCCTTCTTTTCCCTTCTCTCTTTATTTACTACGGAAAGATAGACCTTCCAGGCAGTCATAATAGATGCGCCTAAGCCAAGAATAAAACCCGGTATATATATCCAACCGCCAAAAGAGAACTTGGAGACAAGATAATAAGAGCCAAAAAGACAAAGCAACAGAGGGGTTATGAGAGAAAGCCCCAGCTGTCCTACTATTACGAACTGTCCAAATTGCTTTGGCAAATTACCCAAATTCATATTCTAATCGTTTATTCTACCCTATTAGAAGAGTATAGTCAAACTATAAATTGCAAAACTTTATTGTCCGGTCTGCGCACTGGCCAAAAAATGCTTGACAGGAAGCAGGGCAGTGTAGAGCGCTGTGCCCAGTATGCCACAGGAAATGACCTCCCCTGCGCCTACCGTCAGTATAAAGAAAGGCAGGCTTCCAGGTATGCCATAGCCATAGAGCAGAACAAGAGGAACTATTAAAGTATTGGCGATAATGGGAGGGAGGCAGGCATAGAGGTGGTGCTTCCTTAATGCGTAAGTGCCTATCGCGCCTAAAAGGGTGGCCAGGCTGCCGAATACTATATCCAAAGGTATGCAGCCTGTCAGGCTGTTGCTTATGAGGCAGCCCAGAAATAGCCCTGGTATAGCGGCGGGCGTGAAAACTGGAAGGATGGTCAATGCCTCCGAAATGCGTACCTGTATAGCGCCTGACGCAAGGTTAAAGGCCGAAATAAAATAGGTCAGTGCAGTATAAATAGCGGCTATTAAGGCCGCCTGGGTGATGAATAGGACTTTTGATTGTCTCAATTTACATTTCTCCTTTTTTGTATCTGGCTACCAGCGACTGTATGCGCATATTTGGATCTAAGAGGTCGCTGATGGAAGAATCGTGGTTGAGGGCGTCGATAAGAAAGGCTATATACTTGCTCATGTCGCAGGATATATAATATTCCCTCTTTAATAATTCCGGAGGCTGATAAATGCAGTTGGTGGTGAGGAGCTTGGTGATAAGCCCTGCCCTGTAGGCATTGTCAAAGGCATCAAGCCCCTGGGTGAAAATGCCAAAGGTAGCCATGATGTAAATACGGTTTGCCTTCCTCTGCTTCAGCGCTTCTGCAACTTCCAGCACGCTGTCGCCGGAGGATATCATGTCGTCAATGACAAGCACATCCCTGCCTTCTACAGATGAACCGAGGAATTCGTGTGCTACTACAGGACTCATTCCGCCCACTATGCGGGTATAGTCCCTGCGCTTGTAGAACATACCCATATCCAGCCCCAGGACATTTGCAAGATAAATGGCCCTCTGCATACCGGCCTCGTCAGGGCTCACAACCATCATGTGCTTTGCGTCTATTTTCAGGTCCTTTTCATGATAGAGCAGGCCTTTTACAAACTGATACGCAGGCTTTATGGTCTCAAAGCCGTGGAGGGGAATGGCATTCTGCACCCTTGCGTCGTGGGCATCAAAGGTAATTATATTGTCCACTCCCATGCGCACCAGTTCCTGCAGCGCTATCGCACAGTCCAGGGAATCCCTTCCGCTCCTGGCATGCTGCCTCCCTTCGTAGAGGAAGGGCATTATGACCGATATGCGCCTCGCCTTGCCGCCTACGGCGGCTATGATGCGCTTCAGGTCCTGATAGTGGTCGTCGGGGGACATGTGGTTAACGCTTCCGCAGAGCTTATAGGACAAGCTGTAATTGCAGACATCGCACAGCAGATAGAGATCCATACCCCTTATGGACTGTTCTATGGTTCCCTTTGCCTCTCCGGTCCCGAAGCGGGAAATGGTGGCATTTACTATGTACGAGTTCCGCTGGTAGCCGGCAAAGGCCAGACTATTTTTGTGCTCGTGCTCCCGTTCTGTCCTCCAAGCTGTAAGGAACTTGTCTACTTCCGTTCCAAGGCTCCTGCAGCCATCCATGGGGATCACGCCCAGGGCGCCGACGGGAATGCTGTCTAATTTTCGCTTTCCTTCGTGTACAGCCATATAGACCTCCTGACCAGAACCCCAATGGGGGCTGAATAGTTAAGTTTTTTTGTGGCTATGCAGGCGTAAATCGGTCCAGTAAAAACGATAGATGTCATATCCACTGAGCAGCCTGGAAAGAGATCTTTCAGAGTAATTATATTTGAGTGTTTCCAAGGACAGGTTGGTGGAGATAATAGTAGGCTTTTTTCTGAGCCCCCTCTCATTCAGGACATGGAAAAACTGAGACCTGTCCAGAGACGATGTAGTCTCAGTACCCAGGTCGTCTATGATCAGCAGTTCAGTATCAAGTATATCCCTATAGTATTCATGGCTGTCAGAGTCGCTATAGTCCCTGTGGAATGTATAGTCGTTTAACTTTTGAAACATCTGCAGGGCAGAAAAATATAGGACGCTGTAACCTTGGTCCAGTATTTCCTTTGCTATGCAGTTCGCCAGAAAAGTCTTACCGCTCCCGACGTTTCCTAAGAATAACATATTGCGGTAGTTATTGGCAAACGATTTACAAAAATTCTGTGCGGCAGAATAAATCTTGTCTACATCTTCTTGTACATCTGCTGGAAATATATCAAAACACCAATGTGAGAAATTTTCCTCTTCCAGCACATTGCGCAGATTGGACTGCTCATAGCGCATATCTATGAGCCGCTGCTTGAGGCAATGGCATTTCCTGTGGCCTATATATCCCGTATCCTGGCAGTCCTTGCAGGTGTAGATAGGTGACAGATAGTCTTTTGGATAGCCTGCATCGGATAAGAGCTTCAGCTTCTTCTGAGAAAGCCGGGAGATTTTCTGATGCCTGTCCTCCATTGCCACATCAAGGCCGTTTATATATTCAGTGGCTGAAAGTATGGCCGTATCTGCAATCTCCCTGTCCAGGGCCCTGTATTCAGGGATCTTTTCATAAACCTCCTGCTTACGCTTCGTCAATATATGGCGGTTTGAATCCCGTACCGCTTCGTACTCGGCCATGATTTTATTGTATATAGCTTCGTTTACGGACATGATCTATAAAGGCTCAATTTTTTGCAAAGCGTTTCAATAGCTCGTCGTAGTCATAATTCCGCTCATTGAAATTCCGGAATTTGTCATTTGCGGGCACAGGCGGCAGCTTCTTTTTGGCGGTGGCATTCTTTTCCTGGGAAAAATCCATGTCCAGCCTTTCTATATCCGATTTTTTTCTTACATTGTGCTCCTTCCAGCTTCGGAGTATGGAGTCTGCATAGGAAAAGCTGGGACGGGCTATTGACCGCATGGTACGATTGACAGCCTCTACTATAACATCCATGTCAAAGCCGTATTCATTTTTCCAGCGGCGTATTGCATCTATATCGGACTTTACGGGCTGTCTTCCGCCAAGGCCGAAAGCCCTGAGTACAGTATAGTAGTCCTTTCCGTATGTGGACACCTCTGAACGCGCGGCCTCCACATCCTTTATTCCCAAATCCTTCCACTTATGGGCCGTAGCTTCAATATAGCGTATATTGCTATGGCCTGTATCCACGCAGTACTCAATGAGGAATTCTATGAGCTCTATGGAAAAGTGAAGATGATCGTACATATAAAGTATGGCGCTTAGGTCGGAATTGTTTATTGTCCTGCCCAGATATTGTTCGGCCATAAAGAAGAGCTCGCTCAAAGCCTCATTTTCCTTGAATTCATTTAGCTGCTCCATGGAATAGAAAGGCCTTGCCTCAATCTGGGCAGTTTTCTGGGGCTCTAAAGCGGCCTTATGGGCCGCCTCTTCCGGTACAGGTGAAGGCTGGGCAGGGGCAGGGTGGCTTGATGGCCGCATGGCCACATCATTGAGGCAGATTCCCTTTACATTCTGCTCATCGTCAAAATCCAGGCTGAGAAGGCCTGACTTGTCCCAGTAGAGGAGGGCGCGCAGTATGTCCCTTTCTGAGTAATTGAAATGCTCTGCAATAGAATCTACGTCTATGGGCAGCTCCCCATTGCTGCAGCGGAGCAGGTAGAGATATATCTTGATCTGCACTTCATTGGCATCCGCCAGGAAGCAATCTATGAAATTATTGGATATGCGGGTAAAGCCGCTCCTATTTCTATTGTACAGTGCGATATGCCGCATATAATCCCCCGAACTTACGGGCAGCCACTATTATAGCGTGGAACAGGCCCAAACAAAAAGTACTATGATATACCTGCCTGACGGCAAATATACAAATGATGCAAAAAGCTTAGAAGCTGTCGGTAACTATACAGATTGCGCAGGATATCTTTTCGAGAGCTGACGCAATATATACGCCCGAAAGAAAACGCAGCCGCACCGGGGTACGGCGCAAAACAGTCATGTGTACTGCTTTGGGTCCTGTTTGGATGCGGTGTGCGCATCCTTTACCGCGCCTTTCTGACGAAGCTGTCGGAAAAATAGTCAAGCGTGATGCATAGATTAATTCCGTGACAGATACTTAAGTTTATATCTTTAATGTGTGGAGATTATATCATGTTAAAGGGGGGATTTACAATGGCAGGCCAGGCGGGAAAGCTGATGAATTCGGGCTTTTCCCTTAAAGTGGATAAGGTGGAGACTGTGGATTTTCCTTTGGATGCAAGATATATTAAGCTTGGAAAATCCACAGTGCCCCTTGGGTAATTTGGTGGCAAAAATTGTGCAAAAAGTGGATAAATCAGAGGGACAGCAGTTCATCACCGACTTTATAAATATCTCCTGCCCCCATAGTTATCAACATATCGCCGTGAATACACTGTTCGGATAAAAAAATTATTATTTCCTTAAAAGAGGGAAAATAGTGGGCATGTCCCCCCTTTTCTATTATGGCATCTTTAAGATCCCTGGAGTGTATGTCGCCGGGGTCTTTCTCCCTTGCGGCATAGATATCTGCGACTATGACCTCATCAGCTGACTTTAATGCATCTGCAAAATTATCCAGCAGGGCCTTGGTGCGGGAATAGGTATGGGGCTGGAAAACGCACCATATCTTTCCTTTGGCGCTTTTCCTGGCGGCTTCCAGGGTGGCTTTGATCTCAGTGGGGTGGTGGGCGTAGTCGTCTATGATATCTATGCCGTTCCACTGCCCCTTGTGCTCAAATCTCCTGCCGGTACCTTTAAAACTGCCAAGCCCCTCTAATATATGGGCAGTATCAATGCCCATGGCATCTGCTGCCGCCGCCGCGGCTATAGCATTTTCTATATTGTGCCCGCCGGGAACATGGAGTTCGAGCTGTCCAAGCAATTTATCCCCATTATATAGGTCAAAGCGGGGCAGCCCATTATCATAACTAATATTTTCTGCGTGATAGGAGGCAGTATCGTCCAGCCCGAAGTGGACCACTCTGCAGGGCAGTCCGTCTGTGAGTTCCGGATATCCGGTGATATTATTATGGATAATAAGCGTGCCTGCTGCCCGGATATTTTCTGCAAATCTGCGGAAAGAGCGGCGTATATCGTCTATGTCCTTGAAAAAGTCCAGATGGTCTGCCTCCACATTTAATATGACGCCGACTTTGGGGCGGAAGTCGAGAAAGCTATTCTTGTATTCGCAGGCTTCCGTAAGAAAGCAGGGGCTTTTTCCAACCCTGAAGTTCCCTTGTATGCTTGGGAGGATTCCGCCTATGGATATGGTAGGATCGAGGGAGGCGCTCAAAAGGATGTGGGACAGCATACCCGTAGTGGTGGTTTTTCCGTGAGTGCCGGCAACTGCAAGGCTATCGGAATAATTGTCCATAACCTGGCCCAAAAGCTCTGACCTGCTCAGTGTGGGTATGTTCCTTCCGTGGATTTCCATGAGTTCGGGGTTGTCTTCCCGTATGGCTGCAGTATAGACCGCAAGATCTATGCCGTCTTTTATATTTTCTTTTTTTTGCGGGCAGCAGATGATGGCCCCCTTTGCCCTCAGGGCCTCTGTGAGCGGGCTCTCCTGCATATCGGAGCCGCTGACCTTGAAGCCTTTTGCGATGAGCAGCTCTGCAAGGCCGCTCATGCTTATCCCCCCTATGCCGACAAAATAAACGCTTATAGGCCTATTAAAATCTATTTTATACATTATTTCCCTCCTATACTGGATTAGTATGTTCTAGTATCTGGCTTGCGCTTTACAGTGCCCGAACCAATGCTTTTATAAAACAATATCTGCCCTGAATACAAGATGGATTCCGGACAGATATTTGAGCTTAGGCTATATTATAATAATAACTAATGAAACATTAAACTGTAAAGCCCCGGTTTGCGTTTCCTACGCTGTCATTGGCACCGCCCGGCCCGTATGTGAGGCCTGAATATACAGGCTGGGTATTCTCCATAAGGGGGGCGGAATTGTCTTTTAGGGCAACTTCGGAAAAGGACTTGTGCAATTCGCTCAGTATCTCCTCGCACTGGCTTAAGCGGCCCGGATCATTTCTGAAGCTGGCTTTATCCATTTCTATAGTCACATAGTTATACAGCTGCATAAGCACAAAGGAAAGACTGTAATTGAAGTCCAGCACATCCCGCAGCTGTTCCACGCAGCGCTTGGCATGGCGCACTGAGTCAAGGAAGCCTTCTTTAGAGGCCGCCTTTTTGGCATCTGCTATGTAGTCCAGGGCTATTTCGTATGTCAGGACTACTACGCCTGTGCGGTTTGCCTGTGTAATCTTTCTGGTATATTCCTGCTTCATTTCAGCGGTCATATCTGTATCCCCTATTATTACTGCAGCAGCTGGAGAGCCTGCTGAGGAGCCTGGTTAGCTTGTGCGAGCATGGAAGTGGCGGCCTGGGTCAGGACCTGAAGGCTGGCATAGTTCGTCATTTCCTTGGCCATGTCCGTATCCTGTATGCGGCTTAGAGATGTTTCCAGATTCTCTGAGGAAGCCTGTAAATAGGAGATGGTCTGCTCCACGCGGTTTGTGTATGCGCCTATCTGCGACCTTGCGCTGTTCACATAGCTTAAGGCATTTTTTATCTTATCTATGGCGTTCTGTGAGCCTGCGATAGTTGACAGGTCCAGATCGTCTATGTCCAGTCTTTCGGCGGAGATTTCGGGTATGTGGCAGTATATCTTCTGCTCTTCGTTTGCCCCTACCTGCAGGATGAGGTCTCCCTTGCCTGTCAGGGTGATGGTCTCCTCAGCGCTTGAGCTGAAGTCATATTTATAAATGGAATATTCTTTTGAATTGCCATCGGCATCGGTAATGGATTTTGTATCCTTTTCATAGTTTTTTGAGCCGGCGGCGGCGCCATATTTTGGACTTACTCTTAAGGTCAATGACTCTCCCTTAGTGCCGTTGACGGTTATGAGCTGGGAGCCATCTGCGCAGATCTTGACCGAGCCCTTGTTTGCCCCGTCTACATAGAGGCCTGTGGTGACGGCAGTGGGGAGGTTGTTATTGTTAGGATCTATGCGGC
>JAGBNO010000003.1 GCA_017634355.1 Lachnospiraceae bacterium | reverse complement strand
TGTACATTCTGCTTGTCTTTTTGCCCGATAGAGCTGTTCAAAAATCAGTTACATAGCCCGCTATGCGCCTGATTTTTGAACAGCCCTCTCGGACAAAAATACAGCGCATTATGTACAAGTTATTTCTGAACAGTTCCTTAACGATAAAAGTAATTGTTGTTTATTAGTACATCGAATAATATGTAACTAAGCCGGTCAGTGGACCGGGCAAGGCGGAAAGGGAGTTCTGAATAGTTACGTTTACTATAGCTTTATGTCAACCGTATCTGAGAGGAGGGACAGCGCATGGTCAGAAGGATTTATGTGGAAAAAAAGGAACAGTATGCCATAAGGCCTAAGGAGCTGACAGAAGAGGTGAAAAGCTACCTGATGGTAGACAAGCCATTTTCCCTCCGCTGCCTGATAAGATATGATATAGAAAATGTGGGCGATGAGGTCTTTGCCAAGGCGAGGGACAGCGTATTCTCAGAGCCTCCTGTGGACATCCTCTATGAGGAGGGCTTTCCCCATGAAGAGGATGATTATGTCTTTTCCGTGGAATTCCTGCCAGGGCAGTTCGACCAGAGGGCTGATTCTGCGGTGCAGTGCATAGAGCTTTTGAGTGAAGGGGAAAAGCCCATAGTGAAGACTGCGGAGGTCTACTGCATAAGCGGAAGGCTAAGCCCCGAAGAGATAAAGCGCATAGAAGAATATGTAATGAATCCTGTGGATTCCAGAGAAGCGTCGGAGGAAAAGCCTGAGACCCTTGCCGCCATTTATCCTGAGCCTGACGACATTCAAGTGATAAAGGGCTTCATAAATACAAGGGACCAGAAGGTGAAGGACATATATGCCAAGCTCTCTCTCGCCATGACGCTGCAGGATTTAAAGCACATACAGAAGTACTTTAAGGAAGAGGAGAAGAGGGATCCTACAGAGACGGAGATAAGGGTACTCGACACCTACTGGTCAGACCACTGCAGGCATACTACCTTCCAGACCGAGCTCACGGAGGTTACTTTCAAGGAAGGGGCTTTCAGCGCTCCTATTAAAAAAGCCTGGCAGGACTACAGGGATATGAGGAAGAAGCTCTATGGGAAAAAGGAGCCGGAGAAGCCCATTACCCTAATGGATATGGCCCTTCTTGCTATGAAGGCCCTGAAGGCCGATGGGAAGCTCAATGACCAGGAGGAGAGCAATGAGATAAATGCCTGCTCCATAGTAGTGCCTGTGGAGATAAAGGATGCAAAGGGCAAGGCACATGCGGAAGAATGGCTTCTCATGTTCAAGAATGAGACACATAACCATCCTACGGAGATAGAGCCCTTCGGAGGGGCCGCCACCTGTTTGGGCGGAGCGATAAGAGACCCGCTTTCAGGCAGGGCCTATGTCTATCAGGCCATGAGGGTCACGGGGGCCGCAGACCCCACAGCGTCAGTCGCCACCACATTAAAGGGCAAGCTCCCCCAGAAAAAGCTGGTGCGGGAGGCCGCAAGGGGCTATTCCTCATACGGGAACCAGGTGGGGCTTGCGACCGGTCTCGTTCAGGAGATATACCATCCGGGCTATGCCGCAAAACGCATGGAGATAGGCGCGGTAATAGCTGCGGTGCCCAGGTCTCAGGTGAAAAGGCTTTCAGCAGATCCAGGCGACTATATTATCCTCCTTGGAGGAAGGACGGGCAGGGATGGAATAGGCGGCGCCACAGGCTCCTCAAAGGTCCATACATTAAGCTCCATAGATACCTGCGGCGCAGAGGTACAGAAGGGCAATCCTCCTACAGAGAGGAAGATACAGCGTCTTTTCAGGCGTCCTGAGGTGTCTAAGCTGATAAAGGTCTGCAACGACTTCGGCGCAGGCGGCGTGGCAGTTGCCATAGGGGAGCTTGCTGACGGGCTCATTGTGGACCTGGACAGGGTGCCGAAAAAGTACGCAGGCTTAAATGGCACTGAGCTAGCGATCTCTGAGTCCCAGGAGCGCATGGCTGTCGTGGTTTCGCCCTCAGACGAAGAGGCTTTCCTTAAATATGCGGCGGAAGAAAATCTGGAGGCAACAAGGGTGGCCATAGTGACGGAGGAAAGGCGTTTAAGGCTTAAGTGGCGCGGGAAGACCATAGTTGACATAAGCCGCGACTTCCTGAATACGAATGGCGCAAGGCAGGAGGCAAAGGTAGAGGTCCAGGCTCCATCCGACAGGCCGGGCTACTTTAAGGAGCTGGTGGATGTAGCAGACGAAAAGCACGAGTGGCTGAAGACCATAGGGGACTTAAACGAGTGCTCACAGAGGGGCTTAAAGGAGATGTTCGACTCCTCTATAGGGGCAGGAACAGTGCTTATGCCCTTTGGTGGAAAGTATCAGGCCACGCCCATACAGACCATGGTGTCGCTTCTTCCCGTCGAAAAGGGGAGGACAGATGCAGTGTCCCTCATGAGCTATGGCTTTGACCCCAATATCTCATCCTGGAGCCCTTTCCACGGAGCCCAGTATGCGGTCACGGATTCCGTGGCAAAGATAGTGGCGGCGGGAGGGGATCCTGATAAGATACGATTCAGCTTTCAGGAATACTTTAAGCGCATGACACACGACAAGAAGAGGTGGAGCGCTCCGTTTACGGCACTCCTTGGCGCTTATGCCGCGCAGCTGGGATTTGGCCTGCCCTCCATAGGCGGCAAGGACTCCATGTCGGGGACTTTTGAGAAGCTGGATGTGCCCCCTACGCTCGTGTCCTTTGCTGTAGCCATGGGAGAGAGGTTCGACATCATATCGCCTGAGCTTAAAAAGTCGGGGAATGCCATAGTGAAATTCACTATCCCCATAGATGAGTACGACCTTCCTGTCTACAGCGAGACTATGGATTTATACAGGAAGATTAGGGATGCCATAAGGGATGGGGCAATAGTCTCGGCCTATGCCCTGGGGGAAAATGGAATAGCACCGGCTCTTTCAAAGATGGCTTTTGGCAACGGCCTCGGTGTGAAGCTTATGGACAATTGGGACCCTGAGTACTTCTTCCTTTCAGAGACAGGCAATATACTCGCAGAGTGCGAAGACCTGAAAGCCCTGGAGAAAATGGGCCTGCCGTACGAGCTTGTTGGAAAGGTCACGAAGGAGACTGTATTCAAGCATAGAAATATGGTGCTGTCCCTCTTTGCCGTAATGAAGGCCAGCGAAGTCACGCTTGAAAAGGTCTTCCCTACAATAAGCGGAGAGAACAGGGAAGTAATAAATTCCGTGCCGCAAAAAGGCAGAAAGGTCTATGTATGTAAGCATAAGGTGGCGGTTCCCAGGGTATTTATCCCTGTGATGCCCGGTACCAACTGTGAGTATGACAGCGCAAAGGCCTTCGAGACAGTGGGGGCGGAAGTCAGCACGGCCGTATTCAGGAATCTCAGCTCTAAGGATATTCTGGAATCGGCAGATGTATTTGCAAGGGAAATAGACAATTCACAGATAATCTTTTTCCCTGGGGGCTTTTCCGCAGGAGACGAGCCTGACGGCAGCGCGAAGTTCTTTGCCGCCGCCTTCAGGAACGGGAAAATTAGGGAAGCTGTGATGAATCTCCTTAAGAAAAGGGACGGGCTTATCCTTGGTATATGCAACGGATTTCAGGCTCTCATCAAGCTGGGCCTCCTGCCGTACGGGGAGATAAGGGATAAGCAGGATGAGGATTCGCCTACGCTCACCTTCAATACCTTAAACAGGCATATTTCCCGTATGGCATATCTTAAGGTTCTCTCGACCAAGTCCCCATGGCTCTCCCATACTGAGCCCGGAAGACTTTATGTAAACCCGGCTTCCCATGGGGAGGGCAGGTTCGTGGCTCCAGAGGGCGTGCTGAAGGAGCTTTTTAAGAATGGCCAGGTGGTGACTCAGTACTCGGATCCGGACGGGGAAGTGAGCATGGACGGCATGTGGAACTTAAACGGCTCCGACATGGCAGTGGAGGGCATAATAAACCCTGACGGACATATTCTGGGGAAGATGTGCCATGCGGAGAGACGGGGCCTGGGTGTTGGAATCAACATCTACGGAGTGCAGGACTTCGGCATATTCGGGTCGGGGGTGGCCTATTTTCTGTAAATGAATATCATGGGTAATGATTTTATCCCTTTCCTATGGCAAAGGCGGTTTATATGACACAGAAGGAGTCAACTAATGTAATAATAAGGTTATTGGAAAAGGCTGGTCGTATAAGGAAATCATAGAGTTCATAGCCTTTATTTCAACTCATGATCCATCAGAGGATGAGGTGAAAAAGGCAATAGAAGCGGCAGAAGAAAAAGACAAAGAGTAAAATGAGGGCTGACTATTAAGTATCCCCTGTAGCTATGAAATCGCCAGGCAATTCCAAGAAGCGGAATTGCCTGGCGCATTTTGTAAGGAACTGTTGCTTCGTGCTGAATAGTTCCTTACATACAGCTTTTTAAATCCTCTATCATATCCTGTGCAGCCTTCCTTGCGGCCTCGGCGAAATTGCCGGGGCCGTACTCCTTGTAAGGCTCCTTGGTATAGGCTGCAATGATGCCCCTGGAGGAATTTACTATGGCCCCTAAGCCATCAGGGTTGAAAAAGCCTTTCAGATCCTTGGCGGTAGCACCTTGGGCGCCATAGCCCGGCACCAATATAAAGCTATGGGGCATGAGTTTTCTTAATTTTATGCCTTCTTCAGGGTAGGTCGCGCCCACGACGGCTCCCACTGGGCTGTAGCCGTCTTCTAATAGCCCCTCCCCCCATTCATTTACCTTATCTGCCACCAGCTCGTACAGGGCTTTTCCGCCCACTGACTGGTCCTGGAATTCGCCGCTGGAGGGATTGGAGGTCTTTACAAGGATAAATATGCCCTTCTTATTTTCTTTACATACATCTATAAAGGGTTTAACCCCATCGCTTCCGAGATAGGGGTTCACGGTGCAGAAATCCTCTCCGAAGGGCGTGAGGGCAGCGCTTCCGAGCTGTATATTTCCGAGATGGGCTTCAGCATAAGCCTTGGAGGTGGAGCCTATGTCGCCCCTCTTCACATCGCCTATTACGATAAGCCCTTTTTCATGGGCATAGTCCACGGTCTTTTTGAAGCAGGACAGCCCCGGAAGGCCCAGAGCCTCATACATGGCAGACTGGGGCTTTACAGCGGGGATAAGGTCCGCTACTGCGTCCAGTATGGCCTTATTGAACTGCCAGAAGGCCTCTGCCGCAGCCTCCAGGGTCTCGCCGTATTCAGAAATGGCGTTTTTTAATAATTCCTCAGGGATAAATGAAAGGTTGGGGTCTAAGCCTACACATATAGGCGCCTGGGTCTTCTTAATGGACTCTATGAGTTTTTTTATCATACTACCTCCTCTATTACATGATAATATTTAACGACAGCTTATAAGTAATTGAGACCTTTCCTGCCGCAGTTTTTGCGGAGCACGAGGAGTAAAATTGCCTGTGGCAAATTTTGAACCCCGTTCTGATGCCGCTTTAAGCGCATCAGGAGCCGTGGCAGTTTTTTTGCCACTGCATAAGGCTATCGCTTCAAAAAACTATATGCGGGGCCGGTGTCGATAGGAAAGCTTATCTGGTGGAAAGGAAGGCATACTCTCTTTTGGCCACCTCATCGTCAGGATAATCCTTTAAATATGCTTCCATAAGCACTGTGGCCTTTTTGAAGTCGGACAGATACTCATAGGCCACTATCTGGTTAAATTTGAGGGACTGTACTATGTTGCCCCCGCCGTTTGAAAGGCCCTGCTCAAAGGCCTTCAGTGCGCTCCCGTAGTCGCCCACGTCCAGCTCGCAAAGCCCCAATTGGTTGCATATACCCACATCTCCGGGATTATCTTTCAGGTAGGTCTTGTAGAGCGAGGCCGCATAGGATTTGTCCCCCAGGGCCTCGTAAGTCCTTCCAAGGTAGAGGATCACTGCGGGGTCGCTGTCGTCTCCCCTGCTGCCCTCCAGGGCCTGCTTAGCCCTTTCATAGTCCTCCATCCAGTAGGCCAGCTTCCCCTTCTGGAAATCGCTAAGCTTTGTGAGCTCCATGGCGGACTTTAGGTAGGACTCGCCATCGTCTGCCATGTCGGCGGCGGTCAGGGATTCATAGATATCTATATATAGGTCCGGATCCTCAGAATTGAAGCGTATGGCCGCCGCAAAGTCCCTTAGGGCGTGGTCTGTATCCCCTGTGCTAAGCTCTGCCTTTCCCCTTAGGAAAAAGGCATTTGAATTCTTCCTGTCGAGGTCTAGGATGGCGCTGCAGGTGTCCTTGGCGGCCTCGGCGTTGCCGCTTCTGAATTCAGCTACCGCAAGGTAGAAGGAGATATCGTATTCCAGATCCCTTATCCGTCCCGGCGCATGGGAGAGAGCTTCCTTAAATGCCGCTACCGCGCCCTTGTAGTCTGACTTCCCCATGAGGGCTATGCCCCTGCCCCTATAGAGCAGCTCTTTATTGGCACTGCCTTTTTCAGCGCCCTCAAAGATTTCCAGCGCCTTGTCGTAGTCTCCTTCTTCTATGGCCTGCATGCCAAGATGTGCTGCAGAGCCTCCGCCGTCGAGGATGGAGCAGCCGGGCAAAAGCAGCAATATGGCAATGAGGCATATGTGCAGCATTGCTTTTTTAATATTCATAGAAAGTTTTTTAGTCATTATCAGATGGAAACGCGGCCGCTGCCTTTTCTACTGTTCCTTAGGCAGCTTGAAGGAACTCTTCAGTGAGACGATGCGGTTAAATACGGGCACTCCAGGTTTAGAGTCCTTGGGGTCTGCTACGAAGAAGCCGTTGCGCACGAACTGGAAACGGTCATAGGGCTCTGCCTCTGCAAGGGCCGGTTCCACATAGCAGGGGTCGCAGACTGTTAAAGATGCAGGGTTTATGTTTATGGAGCCGTCCTCTCCGAAAAGCTCCTTATCCGTGTCTGTCAAATTCTCATAGAGCCTTGCCCTGACGCTAACAGCATCGGCC
>JAGBNO010000022.1 GCA_017634355.1 Lachnospiraceae bacterium | reverse complement strand
GATGTCAATCTTTCCGACCGGAATGTATCTGCCTCCCGTCTGGCGGAGGACCTGGGCCTGGACTTTGTCATGAAGTCAAAGAGTGCCATTCTGTCAAAGGACGGCAAAGGCGTCCGGGTAAATATGATGGAATCGGCTTCTGGAACAACGCTTTCAGATTTGAAGAGGGAGATTGCGACCGCAAATTCCAAAGTAGATGATATAAGATCTGCCGAACTAGCGAAGATGCAGCAAGTTATAAAAAAGAACCCGGAAAAAATAAAGGAAATTGAAGATTTTATAAATAATAATTTCAAACGCATCGAACTATGCTATACGCCTAAGGCTTTGGGGCAGATAATGCAGATGCAGGTCTTTGATCTGATAATAGGCAATGTGGACAGGCATGCTGCCAATTATCATGTCAATGTTGACAAATCAGATCCATATAAGTGGTTAATCACGGATATCCAAGCCATTGACAACGATATGTCCTTCGGTAATATGAGCGCGGATGAAATGGAAAGCGGAGAGATTGGACGCTTGATCCCCATAATGAGAAAGAATGGCGTGACCATACCGGCGCTGGATGAAGAGTTTTATGATAACCTTATGAATTATTCTGTAGAGGAACTCAGGAAGTCACAGTTTGATCTGCGCTCTGAAGATGAGCTGGACGCATTAGAAAGCAGGTTTAAGAGAGTCAAGGAAAGTCTCGCAAAATTGGTTGAAGCAGGAGATGTCAAGCTTATCAAAAAAGACGACAGCGGAGGCTGGAAGACAGCATTTGAATCCCTTCAGAAAATGAGGAATGAAAAGAATGGCTCACGATACAGCTCCGATAATAGTCGTCAGGATACTTATTTCCTCTCTGGAATAGGATTTGCTGAATAGCTGGGGTGTCAGGGGGACGTACCTTACGGCCCCCTTTGTTGTCCGCAGCAATTCATTGAAATCTTTCTGATTTCAGCCCGGCCTTTTCGATGAATGTGTGATATATGGTTACGGCCGCGTTTTGACCGGCTGAGCCGGTCAGTGGCCAGGGCAAGGCGGATAGGGGGTTCTGAATAGTTGCGATATATGAAACATAATTAGATAAATAATACCATTGAAACAGGTCTGATATTAGCGTAAAATAGTGCCGTGACTGTATTGACAAAGGCAGCAAAAGATATATAATGAATATATGAGCAATTATTCATATATCATAACTCTGTTCCCGCACAGCTGTGTTTTGATGTGCGGTGCGGAGGGCGGCTTGACAGGGCTTTTAATGCCGGGAAAGGGAAAATCATGAAAAAATCTTACAAGATCGATGTGGACTGTGCGGCCTGTGCGGAGAAGATGGAGGATGCGGCAAAAAAGACCGAGGGGGTCAAGGACTGCACGGTAAGCTTCATGACGCTGAAGATGAAGGTGGAATTCGAGGACGGGGCAGACGCATCTGAGGTCATGCAGAATGTGAGGACTAACTGCAAGAAGGTGGAAGACGACTGCGAAGTATTCATCTGATTATAGGAGCTGTATGGGAATGACTGTGTTATTTGCATACAGATTCTTTGAGGGTAGCAATGAATAAAAAGCAAAAGAACCTTCTCATAAGGATTATCATAGCGGCTGTATTTTTTGTGCCGCTTTACCTTATATCTGAGGGCATAGTAGAGACGGGCCTTCCGAAAATTGCGGTTTTTGCCATGTTCCTTATACCTTACCTGCTGGTGGGGCATGACATTCTGAGGAAGGCCTTTCTTGGGATAAAGAATAAACAGGTCTTTGATGAGAGCTTCCTAATGACCATAGCTACGGTGGGAGCCATAGTGCTGGGTGAATACGGCGAAGGCGTGGCCGTTATGCTGCTCTATCAGGTGGGTGAGCTATTCCAAAGCTATGCCGTGGGCAAGAGCAGGAAGAACATATCAGAGCTCATGGACATAAGGCCGGACTATGCCAACATAGAGGAAGACGGCGAGATTAAGAAGGTAGATCCTGACGAAGTTGAGGTGGGCAGCATCATAGTGGTGCAGCCGGGTGAGAAGGTTCCGCTGGACGGAGTGATAGTAGAGGGCAGCTCTGCCTTAAATACCAGTGCGCTTACAGGGGAGAGCAAGCCCAGGGAAGTGGCGGCGGATGATGAGATTTTGAGCGGCAGCATTAATATGTCCGGAGTATTACGGGTCCGCACCACTACGGAATTTGATGAATCAACTGCGTCCAAGATCCTTGACCTGGTGGAAAATGCGGCATCCAGGAAGTCGAAGTCTGAGAACTTCATTTCTAAATTTGCTAAATACTACACACCGCTTGTCTGCTATGCGGCGCTTGCGCTTGCACTGATACCGCCGATTTTCTGTATGGCGACGGGCTTTGGCATGGGCAGCACTTATGCGACAGTGGGTGCGCTTTGGGGAGACTGGGTGCTCCGCGCCTGTACCTTCCTAGTGATAAGCTGTCCCTGCGCAGTGGTCATAAGCATACCCCTGAGCTTCTTCGCTGGCATAGGAGGCGCCAGTAACCAGGGCATACTCGTGAAGGGCTCCAACTATCTGGAGACCTTATCTGAGGTCAGGGTAATAGCTTTTGATAAGACGGGAACCATTACTAATGGCAACTTCGTGGTGACGGATGTGCACCATAGCCCCATAGACGAGAAAAAGCTGCAGGAGTATGCGGCCCTTGCGGAGTGCCATTCCTCACATCCCATAAGCAGGAGCCTACAGACCGCATACGGCAAAAAGATAGACCCCTCCAGGGTCACGGATGTGGAGGAGATCAGCGGTCACGGAATTATTGCCAGGGTGGACGGAGTGAAGGTGGCCGTGGGCAATGAGAAGCTCATGGCGCACATAGGGGTGGAATCCCGCCCCTGCCACCATGTGGGGACCATTATCCACGTGGCCGTGGACGGAGGGTATTCTGGCCATATAGTCATTTCCGATGAGCTGAAAGAGAACTCAAAGGAAGCGATGAGCGAGCTTAAGAAGGCCGGCGTGAGAAAGACGGTCATGCTTACAGGCGACGCCGAGAGGGTAGCGAATAAAGTCGCTGAACAGGTGGGCATTACTGACTACAGGGCTGAGCTTCTGCCCTCTGACAAGGTAGACTGCGTAGAAGAACTGTTGAAGGAGTGCAGCGGAAATGAGCGCATGGCCTTTGTGGGAGACGGAATTAACGATGCGCCCGTCCTTTCAAGGGCGGACATAGGCATAGCTATGGGCGCTCTGGGGTCAGACGCAGCTATAGAGGCGGCGGACATAGTGCTTATGGACGACGACCCCTTAAAGATTGCGAAGGCGATAAAGATTTCCAGAAAGTGCTTAGGGATAGTAAAGCAGAACATAGCTTTTGCATTGGGAGTGAAGATACTCTGCCTCCTCCTTGCGGCCATAGGCATAGCCAATATGTGGATAGCTATTATTGCCGATGTCGGCGTGATGATACTGGCAGTCCTTAATGCCATACGCTGCCTCTTTGTGAAGAATCTGTAACTACCGTAATAAGGCCCGCAGGGCCGTTGCTGTTTTGGAGAAAAAGTTGAATGGGTAATAAGAAAAAGTCAGCCGCTATCGATATGACAAAGGGGGCCATTGCGGGTCCCCTTGTTTTATTTATCCTGCCTTTAATAGGGAGCAGCATATTCCAGCAGCTCTATAATACCGTGGACTTCCTCTTTGTCGGGAATCTCCTGAATAGGACGTCGGCGGCTGCCGTGGGGGCCAGCAGCACCCTCATTACCTGCACCATAGGGCTCTTCTCCGGCATCTCCGTGGGGGAGAGCGTCGTCATGTCGCAGAATGTGGGCAAAGGTGACAGGGCAGAGGCTGAGAGGGCCATGCATTCCTCGGTGGCTTTCGGCATACTGGGGGGCTTATGCATAATGCTTCTCGGCATACTGTTCGCCCCTGCAGTCCTTAGGGCGCTGAACACACCTGAGAGCGCCATGCATGAGGCTGTCGTCTATATGCGTATCTACCTCCTGAGCCTTCCCATGCTGGTTTTTTACAATATGATCTCAGGAGCCATGCGCTCATACGGCGATTCTGACACGCCCTTCCGCATACTTGTTATCTGTGGTTTTGTCAATGTCGCCGCCGACTGGGTCTTTGTGTCTGCTATCCCTATGGGCGTTGCCGGCGTCGCCATAGCTACAGCCATTTCCCAGGGGCTTTCTGCCATACTGGCGGCCTTTTTTGCCTCTAGGCCCGATAGGGAAATAAGGCTGTCTATGAAGAAGCTTAAGCTCGACATGTCGATTTTCGGGCAGGTACTTAGCATAGGCCTGCCGGCAGGGGTGCAGACAATTATCGTCACTTTCTCCAATGTGGCAGTGCAGTATTATATAAACGATTTCGGGGAGACTGCCGTAGCGGCTTTTGCCACATATTATAAGGTGGAGAACTTTATCTATCTGCCTATAATGGCATTTGGCCAGGCGGCCACTACCTTTGCGGGGCAGAACTTTGGGGCAGGGCAGTATGGGCGCATAAAGAAAGGCACTTTTGTCATAAATGCCATGGGAGCCCTTACGGTGGGCATCATAGCGGGAGTGATACTGCTTTTTCCGAGGACGGTCTTCACATGGTTCATGAAGGACAGCGAGGTAGTGGACAATGCCCTCATGATAGCCCTGGTTTCATTTCCCTTCTACTGGATCTATCCCATTCTGGAGGTGACAGGCGGCATCTTAAGGGGCATGGGCTACGCACTGAGTTCCATGGTGATAATTATTTCCAATATGTGCGTTGTGCGTATAGCGCTCCTTGCCATATTCTCCAGCACCATTCACACCATACGCTCCCTGGGGGCCGTATATCCCATCACCTGGGCCACAACGGCGATCTGCTTTGTGGCATTGGCGGCGTGGGTATTTAAGAAGAGGTTAAAACAGGATATACACTAGCCTTCTGTATGATCATCATTATTGTGAATATGCTGTTCAGCTTTGTTTTTGGGAAACTGCTTAAGTTTGACCTTGAAGAGATCATTCTTGCATCAAATGCTAATATAGGAGGTCCTACAACAGCCGCCGGCATGGCGATATCGCAGGGCTGGAATAAGCTTGTATAACTTCATAATATGTCTCCAATCCCGCAGGGCAAGATTCGGTTACATAGTTAGCCAAATATGGTATTGGACGATTGGATATTCGATTAACTTCTGATGTTTGGGATGGACAGTATATTTTACACTTCCCGACGGTCGTTATTTTACTTTCCTTTAAAATCCTTGCTTTTTTATACCGATATAGATATGATAAAGATGGTTCAGAGATATGGGGACTAAAGATTTTTTTGAGAGGCAAGAGTATGACAGTTGATAATATGAATACAGTTATGAGTGGCAGAACAGGAGTCAACTTTACAGTCCGGCCAATGACTTTGGAGAATCCTGCCCTGATAAAGGCCGCTCAGGAGTCATCATCTTTATTCAATATGCCGATTGAGGATCTGCTTCTTGATGCATTAAAAGTATATAAAGAGGCTAGAAGAATGGACGATTTTTTCAAGAGGATAGAGCAGGCTGAAGAAGTTTCTGACGAGGAGAATGCCGAAATCGGTGCCGAAATCGAGTCAATGACGGATGAGGATCGTAGGATTGTAAGGGTAGAGACTGTAACTATATAAGAATGTTGGAATAGTTTATAGTGGTACAACATTATGGAAATTAGATTTCAATATTCTAATAAAGCTGAGAAGTTTCTATCTAAGCACGAAGCTATTCGGGAAAAGTTCAAGGCAGATGTAATCAAGTTGATAAATAATGATCACCCAGAGACCGTGAATTATAAACGCATGAAGGGAGAATTCAAAGGCTATGATAGAATAGCCATTGGTGGATATCGAGTGATTTTTCGCTTTATTCGTGGCATGGGAGTTATCGTTGATACTGTAAAAGCAGGATCGAGAGGTGATATCTATAAATAAGGCAGTATTCTTCGACTGTGACGGCACAATAAATATAGACAAGGACTACTTATGCTACATTCAGTACTTTGAGTTTATATCCAAATCTCGAATTTCAAGGCGATGTACCCTATTTAAACATACTCAAGTCTTAAATAAGCATTTATATTACAGATTTTTGCTGTTCTGAAGGTCTCTCCAGTGCTGGACTATCTTCATTGGTATATTTAGGGCTGAAGATATCTCATATACCGTTCTGGCTCCGTTATCACGGATATACTTGCGTATGCTATAGAAATCATCATAGTTTTCTTCGCCACATGCGACACATCTGTATATTCCTTCAATAGGAGACTTCGACACGGCAGAGCCGCAATATCGGCAGCGTATGGGTATGCGGTTCAAGTCATCTACTTCGGATATGTCCATGCCCCTTTGATATACAGGAAAGGCAAGATGTGAGTCACGGCGGGAGGGGGCATTATGTCCCGCAATAGGTGCAGGAGACTCTTTTTTCGGAGTATTATCAACATGGCTTTGTGCTTCTTTTGGGGCAGGACAGGAGAGAGGAGAGAGCAGGGTTTTTAATTCACCTATGGCTTTTTCCGGATTTTCAGAATAGAAGATCATCTGGACATTATTCAGATATAATTTGAAAGCATCATTCAAATGTGAGCCGTCTATATTGAGAGGAATGACCCTTCGCCGGCAGCTTAGAGCACAGTCTATCTCTTTTTCAACCCAGATGGATTCTTGAGCCCTAACAGAAAATATCACCAGAAAAAGAGAACACTTTTCTATGGCATGCACTATTTCATTGGCATAGCTGGGGCATGTATTCTGAAAAAACCAAGGCATCCGCAGCCACACTGCCTCTGATATAACTATCGGCAGCTTTCCTAAAAAACATTAGCTATAGCTAAAGAACATTTATATTAGACCATTAAATATGCCAAATGTCAAATGTAACATTATTGATAACTAAAGTTCCATAGCGAAGGCTCAGGATTGGAATCCTTCCCTTATTCAGTTGATAAACAGGGATCATCTAAGCTATTAAACAACCTAGTTTTTAAGTAACATAAGTTATCAGGATATATGTCCTGTTCCATAAGGGGCTTAAGTGTATTGAAATGGTGGAATTAGATTTTGTTAGGATAGGCAGGAGGATAAGGGAGAGGAGAAGGTCCCAGGGGCTTACGCAGGAGTATGTAGCGGAGAAACTGGACATCAATCCCAGCCATATTTCAAATATTGAATGTGGAAGGGCGAATCCTTCACTAACATGCCTTGTGAGGATAGCCGAAGTGCTCCGCTGCAAGGTTGATATCTTCCTAGAGGCAGAGTATAACTACATGACGGATGATAATCCTAAGAAAAGCTCATTATCATTGTGTGAAGAGATAGTGGAGAAGCTCAAGACCTGTGACGATGCACGGAAGGAAAAGATCTTGAAGATTATGGACATAATATGAGGATGCCCCCAATTACATCAAGTAGAGAGCGACTAATGCTTCGTTTCAATCTTTTACTCATGGATTCGGCGCAAGCCCTTTAACAGCAAAGGTTTTGCGTTGAATTCATGAGATAAAATGTGATTAAACGAAGTACTATGTGCGCTGTGGATAAAAAGCATTGTAAAAATTCGTCAGAACGAATAGAATAGGCAATGTCTGGGGGTGTTTTATGGAGCAGTTTTTAAGCGTTGCGGATATTGCAGAAAAGTGGAACATTACCACAAGGCGCATACAGGTTCTTTGTAATGAAAACCGTATTGAGGGAGCCATTAAGCAAAGCGGGGTTTGGCTGATACCTAGCACGGCACAGAAACCGCTACGAATTACGCCAGGAAAGAAAAAAGCACGGGAAAAGAAACTAAGTGTTCTTTCTCTTTTCTCTGGCTGTGGAGGAATGGATTTAGGGATAGAAGGCGGATTTACTGTACTATCCAAATCTGTAAATACAGATATCCATCCCGATTGGGATATAACAAAAGTAGATGAGAATTGGGTTAAACTTGGCAGGACAAGATTTCAGACAATATTTGCAAACGATATTAAAGAATCTGCGCAATCTGCATGGACTAACTATTTCTCCGAAAGAGGAACGGACACATCGTCATATTGCTTACAAAGTATTGTTGATTTAGTCAAACTGGAGAAAGAAAATCATATCGGGGTCTTTCCGAGAAATGTTGACATCGTTACAGGAGGTTTTCCATGTCAGGATTTCTCTGTTGCGGGAAAGCGCCTGGGATTTGCTTCAGACAAAGGACATAATGGCAAAGCCATTGGTGGCGAAACGCCAACGATAGAAAATCGAGGTCATCTATATATATGGATGAGGGAAGTGATTTCTATTACCAAACCTAAGGTATTTATAGCAGAAAATGTAAAAGGCTTAACAAACCTCGAAGATGCAAAGACCATAATTGAAAATGATTTTTCTTCTGTCTGTGACGGAGGATATCTCGTGGTTCCTGCTATTGTGCTTAATGCGGCTGAATATGGTGTTCCGCAAGGTCGGGAAAGGGTTATTTTCTTTGGGTTCAAGAAAAGCGATCTTACTGCCAGGGCATTAGCGGAGTTATCGGAAAAAGTTATTTCTGAGGAATATGATCCATATCCTGTAAAGACACATAGCTTACAGAATAATCCCAGAGGGAAAATGAAGCGTTATGTAAGCGTTGGCGATGCCATGATTGGCTTGGATGAGCCGGAAAAATCGAAGGACAAGAACCAAAGGAGCTATTCCAGGGCAAAATTTATGGGTAAACACTGTCAAGGACAGCAGGAGATAAAACTTGATTATGTTGGTCCGACTATTAGATCAGAGCATCATGGAAATATTGAGTATCGCAGGCTTTCTTATGAACATGGCGGAACACATAGGGAAGAGCTTGAGAAGGGGCTTGCAGAAAGAAGGTTGACTATTAGGGAATGTGCAAGGATTCAGACATTCCCTGATGATTATAATTTTATTATTCCGGCGCATGGTGAAAACAAATCTGTTTCTGCATCTGAGGCATATAAGATCATTGGGAATGCAGTACCGCCGCTATTAGCTTATAACATTGCCAAGAGGCTTGAAGATAATTGGCATAAGTATTTTGGAGGGTGATGATTTATGATTGTTTCAGTAAATCCTAAACCGTCTTTAGATGATTTTTCATCTTTAATGCAAAAAACAGACATTTTTCTGAATGACGATGCTAAAAAAAGACCGCAGTATTATATAGGGAGGGGCGGGAACCCTCTTGAGGACGATGTCAAAAGTGCTTTAGATGAATGTGCTAAGGGAACTCCATTTGAAAATACCATAGAGAAGATATCAGGACAGAGATTTCCGGATATCGTTGCGGCGAAATTCTATGGCGTAGAGGTAAAGAGTACAAAAGACAACCATTGGACATCGACGGGAAGCAGTATTTTAGAAACAACAAGAGTTGCAGATGTTGAGAGAATATTTATGACCTTTGGAAAGCTTGGAGGCGATCCTATAGAGTTTTTGTCAAAACCATACGAGCAATGTCTTGTTGGAATAGCAGTCACACATATGCCGAGATATTTGATAGATATGCGGTTAAAAAAAGGTGAGACTATATTTGATAAGATAGGAATAGAATATGATGTTCTAAGAAAGATGGATAATCCTATTTCTCCAGTAGCAAAGTATTACAGGGATAACTTAAAGCCTGGAGAAAGTTTGTGGTGGACGGGCGAAAATGTTGAAGAGCCTGTTTCTGCAACTATGAGGTTGTGGCGGACAGTACCGTCAGATGAAAAAAGAAGATGTATTGCGTATGGTTGCGTACACTTCCCAGAAGTTTTTAATAGTAATTACGATAGATATTCTTTATGGCTTGGAGCACAGGGAATTGTAAATAGCAATGTACGTGATGGATTTTCAGCAGGCGGTCAAGAGGAAATACAGCTTGCAGACAATAAACCCGTTAAGGTTCCGGCAATTTATAGAAGGGTGAGGGAAAATAAGGATTATATTATTCAACTCATAGGAAATGATACCGAAATAATATCAACATTATCATACGAAAATCACAGGATTACCGAAGGAGACGTGAATAAAATATTGGCTTGGATAGATATGGCATCTAAAATTTCAAATACTGAATATGAAATTTCATTTGAGGTGCTTAGAAAGATACTTTTGGGATATTGATGGGATATTGATTATGACGTTTTGTATGCAAGGGCAGTGATCAGAACTCAGGAATTAATTCGGGCCTGTTATTATGCCTTCAAAGCTCTGAGATAACAGTTGCCTTATTTCCCTCTTTGAAATACAATGTGTGATGAGGGTTGGTGATTGATTGGATTTGCACAGATGAAGGGGAGCCTGTTTAGTGAAAAATAAGAAATTTGATAGCCTGCTTTTCAGGTTTGCGGTTATTTTTGCGGTTTTTACGGTTGTGACGCTCGTTATCTGCGGTTTCATGACTTATGTAAACCAAACGAACATCTATAATGCAGAGAAGGAGAAAAGCATACAGGAGGTGGCGGGGTATCTCTCCAGCACTATACAGGCTGACGGCTCGGACTTTATATGGTTCCAGGATTTTTTCTTAAAGCATAAGGACGAGATGATAGAGCCCGTGAATTTTGAGGATTCTGACGATGCAAGGGCGGAGTTTGAGAGGCTGTTTGCCGAGCAGAACCCAGGCAAGATACTGGGGCAGAATATTACCTTTGACGAGCTTTCGCCGGAGGTGCAGCTTGCCTATGCCGTGTACAACCATGAATATTACCTCCTGTGCTTTGAGAAGGCGGCGGCTCAATTCAACCTGGCATACACATATTATGTAGTCCCTGTGGGAGGGCTTAATATGTGCTATGTTCTGGACGGAGTCAGGGAAGAAAAGGAGGTAGGAGGGGAGACGCGGCTGCTTCTTGGAGACATAGTAGAAGAGCCATTGGAAGGGCATCAGAAAATGTGGGAGGCCTGGAACGCAGGGAAAAGCCCCTCAGGATACGATAGCTATAATAACGAGTATGGCAAGACCTATGCCTATTATATGCCGCTCTATGTGGAAGGGCAGAAGCTGGGGGTCATAGGCACAGAGATAGAGATAGCGGCCGTGAACAGGGAAATACTCCAGAATACATTTTACCAGCTGCTAAGCATAGCCCTGGTCTTGATAATATGCGTCTCTATAGTATTATATGTAATCAACCGCTTCTATATAAGCAAGATAAAGAATTTTTCAGAGAGCGTGAGGCAGTATTCCCTGGATAAAGACCCTGGGATAGCGGGCACTATAGAGAAGGACGCTACAGGGCGGGACGAGCTGTCTGCGCTCGGCAGCCAGACGGCCGCCATGATACTGGAGCTTGAGAACTATATGAAGAGCCTCGTCGCCACTACGAGGGAGCTTACCGAGACCAAGCAGCATGCCGATGCTATGCAGGAGATGGCTATAAAGGATGCGCTTACCGGTATTAGGAATAAAACTGCTTATGATGCCGAGGTGAAGCGGCTGGAGTGGCAGCTGGAAAAGGGCGATACTGCTTTTGGCCTCGCAATGGCGGACCTCAATTTCTTAAAGCGGATCAATGATAATTATGGACACGAACAGGGGAATATTGCGCTGAAGAAGTGCTGCAATCTTATATGTGCGGTATTCACACATTCACCGGTATTTCGCATTGGCGGGGATGAATTCGTCATTATACTGGAGGGGCATGACTATGAGCAAGTGGACGAACTGGTGTCTATCTTCAATGCAGAGCTTGGCAGGATAGCAAAAGAACCGAACCTGCCTTACTGGGAGAGGATTTCAGTTGCCTTGGGATATGCAAAATACGACAAAAGGAGGGACGGCAGCGTTTCTAATGTCTTTAAGCGTGCCGATAAGGCTATGTATGAGAGGAAGAAGGAGATGAAGGCTGTGAGGAAGTGATGGTTGGCGGTCCTGGCCGCACATAATGAAAGAAGGTGCGGCGGGCGGTTTTTGTATTAAATAACGGACAGCAGGCGGACAGTATAGTATTACAGAAAAGTGACAGGTGGCGTAAGGCATGAAAAAAGGGAAGACAGGGTTTTCTAAGGGTAAGGCAATGGAGAGATATGTATATAGCGAGGCGGAACGGCGTTTTTTGGAGGCAAGCCAGGTCCCCTTTGCGGTGTATCAGTTTATAGATAAAAGGGTGGTCACTGTGCTGCTCTCGGCGGGTTTCTGCACATTGTTCGGCTTTGACGACAGGGCAGAGGCCCTGGAGCTTATGGATAACGACATGTACAGGGATGCGCATCCCGACGATGTGGCAGAGATTGCGGATGCGGCCATAAGCTTTGCGACAGAGGGGGGCAACTACAGCATCATTTACCGCTCCAGGATCAAGGGGGCATACAGGATAATACATGCCCATGGGAAGCATATTTATAAGGAAAACGGCACAAGGCTCGCAGTGATATGGTATGCGGACGAGGGGCCGTATGTCCCTGGGGATGAGGGCTTTGAGAACGATCTGAATAAGAATATGAACCGCCTCTTTGCGGGCAAGAACCTCTATCAGAGGGCTAGCTATGACTTCCTTACGGGGCTCCCCACAATGGCTTACTTCTTTGAACTGGCCGAGGAGGGCAGGAAGAGGCTTCTTAGCAATGGTGAGAACCCTGCCATGCTCTTTATAGACTTAAGCGGGATGAAAAGTTTCAACAGGAAGCATGGGCTCTCTGAGGGGGACAACCTTATCCGCGCAATGGCGAGGCTCCTGGTCAAGTACTTCTCCAGCGAGAACTGCTGCAGGATAGGCGGCGACCACTTTGCCGCATATACCATATCCTGGAGGCTGGACAAGGTGCTAAAGAAGCTCTTTGAGGAGAGCAGGACCATCAATGGTGGGAAAAGCCTGCCCTTAAGGGTGGGGGTATACTTAAACAGCAGCGGAAATGTCGGAGCCGCTACAGCCTGTGACAGGGCGAAGATGGCCTGCGACAGCAAGCGGACGGTCTATATCTCCCATGCGAGCTACTTCAATAAAGAAATGCTGGAAAAGGCGGAAAGACGGCAGTATATAGTCGAGAATCTGGACAAGGCATTGAAAGAGGGCTGGATCAAGGTCTACCACCAGCCCATAATAAGGGCCGCAAACGGCAAGGTGAGTGACGAAGAGGCTCTATACCACTGGATAGATCCTGTGAGGGGCTTCATGTCGCCTGGGGACTTTATACCTGTGCTGGAAGAAACTAAGCTTATCTACAAGCTGGACCTCTTTGTGGCGGAGCAGATACTTAAAAAGATGAAGAGGCAGAAGGAGGAGGGGCTGTATGTGGTGCCCGAATCCGTGAACCTTTCCAGGTCTGACTTTGACTCCTGTGACATAGTGGAGGAGATAAAAAAGAGGGTGGACGAGGCCGGCATAGGCAGGGACAAGCTCACCATAGAGATCACAGAGAGCGTGCTGGGGGGCAACCTCGAATTCATGAAGGAGCAGATAGCCCGTTTCCAGGGCCTGGGATTTAAGGTCTGGATGGACGACTACGGCAGCGGCTATTCATCTCCCGACCTGCTGCAGCAGGTACAGTTTGACGTGCTGAAGCTCGATATGGTCTTCATGAAGCAGTTTGACAAGGGGGAAAAGAATAAGATAATAGTCACGGAGCTCGTGCGTATGGCGCTGGCGCTTGGGATAGAGACCGTATGCGAGGGGGTGGAGACCGAGGAACAGGTGGAATTTTTACGGGAAATAGGCTGTACCAAGCTACAGGGCTTTTATTTCCTAAGGCCCGTACCCTTAGATGAACTTTTCGACCGCTATTCAAAGGGTGTACAGATAGGCTTTGAGAATCCGGCGGAATCCGGCTACTACGAGGCAATAGGCAAGGTGAACCTCTATGACTTCCCTTTCTCCGTCGATGGCAACAGCAGAATCAAGAACTACTTCAATACCATGCCCATGGCAATATTCGAGTGCAGCGATAGCGATATGAAGGTAATCAGGGGGAATAGGGCGCATAGGGATTTTGTGAATAAGCATTACCCGTCCCTGGAATCTGATGTGCATTTAGTTTTTGAGGAAGGCATAGAGGCTTTTAATGCCCCCTTCGCGCGTTCTGCGAGGCAGTGCGCCGCAGACGGCAGTCAGCAGCTGTTCACGGCCAATACTGAGGATGGGGACACAGTGCACTTTTTCATGCGTCGCATAGCGAAGAACCCTGTAAGCGGAGTTGCGGCTATCTCCGTAGTAACGCTGGACATTATGAAGAAAGAGAGCGAGGGTTCTTCAGAACCCACCTGGAGCGCAGTGGCCATGGCCTTTGCACCGGATTACATAAATCTATTTTATGTAGACCTCGACACGGACCGCTATATAGAATACAGCCCTGACGGCGGCGGAAAGGATCTGTCCCTGGAGAGACGGGGGGAGAACTTCTTTGAGGCCAGCAGGCGGGAGGCCACAAGGATAATAGCCGCAGAGGACAGGGACAGGTTCGTGCATGCTTTTACAAAAGAGAATGTCGTAAGTGAGATAGAGAAAAACGGTTCCTTTACTATTAGATACAGTCTAATAATTGACGGGCAGGCAGTAAAGGCCGTGCTGGAAGCAGTGAGGCTCATGAGTACTACGGAAAATACCTTAGTAATTGGGGCGAGCAGGGATACGGACGGGGAATAATGAAGACAGGCCTTTGGCCGATGGGGCGCAGGCAGGATATGGATATGTCGTCATTACATGAAAAAAAAGAAAAGCTAGAGGCATATTTAAAAGAATTAAAGAGCGTGGCAGTCGCCTTTTCATCTGGAGTGGACTCTACCTTTCTCCTTAAGGCCGCCTGCGACACCCTGGGGGAAGCCGCCATTGCGGTGACGGCGGTATCCAGTGTTTTTCCGGAAAGCGAGGCCAGGGAAGCCAGGGAATTCTGCCTGAATAACGGCATTGAACAGCTGATTGTGGAAATGGACCCGCTTTCCATAGAGGGCTTTAAGGAGAATCCGCGGGACCGCTGCTATATCTGCAAAAAAGCAATTTTCTCGAAGCTAAAGCTGGCCGCTGCAGCAAAGGGCTCATACTATCTGGCGGAGGGATCAAATATGGACGACATGGGAGACTACCGCCCTGGGATGAAGGCAGTGGAGGAACTTGGCGTAAAGAGCCCTCTTAGGCATGCAGGCCTCACAAAAGAGGAGATCAGGGCACTTTCCAGAGAAATGGGCCTTCCTACATACGACAAGCCCTCCTTCGCCTGCCTCGCATCCCGCTTCCCCTATGGAGAAAAGATAGACAGGGAGAAGCTTGGGATGGTGGAGGAGGCTGAGAAGTTCCTGCTGGGGCAGGGATTCCGCCAGGCGAGGGTCCGTATCCACGGTGGCGGCAATATTGCCCGCATAGAGCTGCTGCCTTCTGAGATTAATAAGCTTTTAAGTGAGGAGTTTAGGACAGAGGTAAATAAAACCTTAAAAGGCCTTGGCTTCTCTTATGTGGCGCTGGATCTCGCAGGGTACAGGAGCGGCAGCATGAATGAGGTGCTGTGAAAAAGCTTCTATCGTAAATGTTGTTATAACTATTGAAATGGTCATGTCCATATCGACAAGGACCGTTTTATTTGTTACAATATATTGTATGCTTGCCTCTGATTCGGTCAATATATTGGGCAAGTTGCATAAATATTCAGTATAGCTTATATTACAAGGGACGGGGTACTTTGCGTACGGAGAAGGTGGCATAAGATATGGATGGCATGGGGAATGGCGGCAGTGGCACAAATGGGATAAATGCTGAGAACAGGGCGAAGCTGGATGCGCTTTTCGAGGCATTTTCCATCGTGGCTGAGGGCACGTATGTCTACCTCTGCGACATGGAATATGATTATTCCAGATGGTCACAGACCGCAGTAGACTATTTCGGGCTGCCGGGGCCCTATATGTTCAAAGCGGGGGAAATTTGGGAAGAGCACATACACCCTGAGGACAGGGAGGCTTACCACAAGAGCATAGACGGCATATTTTCCGGAGGGAACGAGGGCCACGATATGCAGTACAGGGCAAGGGCGCTGGACGGGCAGTATGTGGTCTGTACCTGCAGGGGAGTAGTGCTGAATAATGTGGTGACCGGTGTGCCTAAGTATTTCGCAGGGGCTATAAGGAATCACGGGCTGCAGGGGCACATAGATACGCTCACAGGCCTTAGGAACCAGTATGGCTTCTTCGAGGACTTAAATACACATATCCTGAAGAACAGGGAAATCACCGTAGGCATGATAGGCATAGGCCATTTTACTGAGATAAATGAGTATGCCGGCTATAATTTCGGGAATTTGCTGCTGCAGAAGGTCAGCCGCTACCTACTGGATTTTTTTGCGAACAGGGGCAGCGTCTACAGGCTGGACGGCACTAAGTTCGGGGTGATTACGAGTTCTCTCACGACAGAGGAATTTACGGAGCTATATAAAGAGATAAGGGAACACTTCAGGGAAGTCATAGAGATAGACGGCCAGAATATTACCCTTATTATAAATGGCGGCTGTATGAGGCTGAATAATTTCCAGGTGGACGATGAGACCATTTATAGCTGCCTGAACTTCGCATACGGGGAATCCAAGCTGGAAAAACAGGGCGAGATGGTGGTCTTTTTTAATGATATTACAGAAGAGAACCGCCACAGGATGGAGCGGCTGCAGTCCATAAGGAATTCTGTGGTCAAAAACTGCGAGGGTTTCTTTTTACTATACCAGCCTATAGTGGATTCGGCCTCTGAAAAGCTAAAGGGCGCGGAAGCGCTCCTGCGCTGGAGAAATGATGAATTCGGCTTAACGCCTCCGGACAGCTTTGTGCCGCTTCTTGAGAGGGATGCCCTTTTCCCCATACTGGGTGAGTGGATAATGAAGAAGGCCATGACGGATGCGCGCAGCATGCTGGAGCGTTATCCGGATTTTGTCGTAAATGTCAACCTGTCATATTCGCAGCTGGAAAAGCCGGACTTCGTGGACATGGTGAAGAGGCTTTTAAAAGAGACAGGCTTGCCGCCCTTGAACCTTTGCCTTGAGATCACTGAGCGCTGCCGCTTTCTGAATATAGGGCTTTTAAAAAAGATCATTTTGAACCTCCGCTCCATAGGCATACGCTTTGCCATGGACGACTTCGGCACGGGCTTTTCATCGGTGGGGATGCTTAAAAAACTGCCCTTTGACACCATAAAGATAGACAGGAGCTTTGTGAGCAGGATAGAGGATGACAAGTGCGAGAGGGAGCTTATGGAGCATTTCACGAGCTTCGCCGGGACCTTCGGGGCCAAGGTCTGCGTGGAGGGCATAGAGACGCCTGGCATGAAGGAGATACTGAAGAAGTACAGGGTCAGCAGCTTCCAGGGCTATTATTATGCTAAGCCCATTCCCATAGATGAGCTGAGGCACTGGGAGCCCCAATCACTTAGCCGGAGTTAGGATCTGTTCAGAAATAACTTAGGATTCTGCTTGTCTTTTTCTCCGATAGCATCGCCCAAAAATCAGTTACATAGCCCGCTATGCGCCTGATTTTTGGACGACACTCTCGGAGAAAAATCCTACGCATAATTCCTAAGTTATTTCTGAACAGCT
>JAGBNO010000021.1 GCA_017634355.1 Lachnospiraceae bacterium | reverse complement strand
ATTTCCTGTAGTTCTCCTCTTTCTTCTCATTCCGCTAACATATCCCTTATTCCACTAACCTATTACTAATTCCTATCTCTTATTTTTTGTACCATATCCCCTTAATTCCTATCCCTTATTTTTTGTATCATATCCGCCAGAGTGAGTTTTTTGCCATAGTCTTCCAGCATGACCTCTACATCTTCAATTATTCTGGAAGGAAAAACTGCGTCGGCTATCTTTAGTAAAATCGCAAAAATAAGGCCGAAGAATGTGGAAGACAGGGCAGTTTCCACAGATGCCATCATTCCCTCAATATCTGCGGCGCTTGCTTCTAGCATAAGCCCTACTACCGTGCCCAGAATGCCCAGCAGGGGAAAGACAGGTATAAGCTGCGCAAGGACATTGTGCATAGTGCATGTCTTATTGAAATCCCTTTCATACTGCCTTATTGTATCAGGTGTAATTGAGGCGTCCTCATCGGCTTCATCAATAACTGCGCCATCGGCGGGCCTCACTCCCCATTTCTTATTTCTTCTGCTGACCGCCTCTTCTATGCGGTTCTTATGAGATGACAGCTTTGACCCATTGAAAAAAAGCAGGGCTGTCAAAACAATGCCCGATAATAGAATGATGAGATTTATATTGTCCTTAATTATCTGCAATAATCCTGTCATGGTTCAATTCTCCTCTATTACTGTGACCCTGCAATATCCGACTAGCCCCTGTAAAGCAGTTGAGCTTCCCCTATTGCTGTGACTCTTGCATTATCCGACTAGCCCCTGTAAAGCAGTTGAGCTTCCTTACACCAGTCATAGTTCGCTGAAATCCGTGTCCATGGAAGCTGAAAGCGTGTATCCGGGATAGTTTTTCTGCACATCCTCGCAGACCTCTTTGAAAACCTTGCGCCTGTCGGGGGCATCAAAGCTTATAACCATGTCGAATCGCAGGTTCTTTTCCGCCTTGTCCAGGTAAAAACCGTGCATCTGAAGTATATGCTCATGTGAGAGTACTATGCCGCCCACCTTCTTACGGGCTTCTATGGCCTCAGGGTCCCGCGTATTTACGGAATATACACCTATGGCTGTCAGTAGCACATTGTGCTTCCTGTAGACATCTACGCTAATCTGCCGCAAAAGCTTATCCAGCTTCTCAGCGGTCAGAGTGTCCGGCACCTCTATATGTACTGAGCCGTTGAAGGCATCGGGCCCGTAATTATGCAGCACGAGGTCATAGGCCCCGCTCACCTCAGGATAAGAAATGACTGTTGCCTTAATCTCCCTTGCAAGGACCGCATCTGCCCTCTCACCTAAGATACGGGACATGGTTTCCTTAAGCATCTCAAAGCCCGACTTTATGATAACAACAGCTATTGCAGTTCCCAGATAGGCTTCAAGTGAGATATGTGTTATAAGGTACACCGCCGCCGCAACAAGGGTAGATGCAGATATGACGGAATCCAGCACTGCATCGGACCCTGAATTTATGAGCGAATCTGAATTGACCCTCTGCCCCACTTTCTTCACATAGCTTCCCAGCACTATCTTCACAAGGACGGCGACAGCAACTATTATGAGTGCCGAAGGGGAATAGTCGGGCGTGTCCGGGCTTAATATCTTCTTTACCGACTCCACGAATGCGGTCACGCCCGCATATAGGACGAGTAAAGAGATAGTCATTGCGCTTAAATACTCTATTCTGCCATATCCAAAGGGGTGCTCCTTATCCGGCTCCTTCTCCGCAAGATGTGTTCCAACTATCGTAATAATTGAGCTTGCCGCATCGGACAGGTTATTCACTGCATCCATCACAATCGCTACTGAATGTGACATAATGCCAACGGCCGCCTTGAAGGCGGCCAGAAAGGCATTGGCAATAATGCCTATGATGCTTGTTTTTATTATTACCCTGTTCCTCTCCGTATTTTCCATGCTGCCGTTTTGCATTTATTCTTCCCTTTTATTCCTTAGCATTCTTCCCCCCTAAGGAAGCCTTTCAGACGGCCTTGCGGCCTCTTTCTCCCCTTTTATTCCTTAGCTTCCTTCCCCCTAAGGAAAGGCTCCGCCACTGTCTGGCGGAAAAAGGCTATGAGCGGCCCCATGAAAAAAGCCGTTATAATGGTCCCGATTCCGGGCATGGTGCCAAAAAGCGTACCCAGAAGAGTCACGATTATGTCCGTGCCTATACGTATGAAGCGGAACTGCCAGCCCTTTCTCTCAGAAATAATGAGCGCTACGGCATCATAGGTGGAAACCCCCATATCCCCTGTGAAATAGAGTGCAGAAGAAAAGCACATTATGACTATGCCCGTGAGAAGGAGGGCTATCCTTAAAACCAGGGTTGGCTCAGGAAAGAGGCTGTTCCACAGATTAGCGGAAAAATCCACTACATATCCAAGGAAAAAGAGGTTTATGAATGTGCCTATGCCCACTTTCCTTTTATCGAGGGCTACTATGGCAAAAAGCATAACGGCATTCAGAACCACGTACAGCGTCCCATAGCTTATGGGAGGAACCTCAGGTCCGCAGGCAGTAAATAGGCGCAGTCCATATCCCCCTTTAATGAAACGGGCCTGGTTCCATATTCCATGGGCGAAAACCTGAAAGGGGTCCATGCCGAAAGTCGAGAACTGGAACATCCCCACGCTGAAGCCGCAAAAAATGACTCCTACGAAGGTCATTATAAGTCTTTTCCTAAATACCGACATGCCGCCCTCCATGCGCTCCGCTCATATCCCTACTTTCACCGTATTATCCCCTCCGCTCATGAACTCCTCTTTCCTCACTTCCGCCTCTGCCTGCATACGGAAGTCCTCTTCCTTATCGGGATTTAAGCGGGGGAGGTCGGAAAGGCTCTTCACGCCAAAGCAGCGCAGGAACTCGTCCGTCGTGCCGAAAAGCAGTGGCCTCCCAGGGGCGTTGAGCCTCCCTATCTCTTCTATAAGGTCATATTCGAGAAGCTTATCTATGGCGTGGGAGCAGCTAACTCCCCTTATATGCTCTATCTGCAGCCTTGTGACAGGCTGCTTATAGGCAATGATGGAAAGAGTCTCTAAAGCCGCATCCGACAGGCTGTAGCTTTTGGGGGCATTTGCGACCTTCACGAGGTATTCGTAAAATTCTGTCTTTGTGGCGAGCTGCAGGGAATCATTGATGTGCAAGAGCATCACTCCGCCACCCTTCGCATACTTGTCCTCCAAACAGCTGACGGCCTGCATTACTTCCTCTTCGGTTCTCTCAGTAACTTCTGCAAGCCGCTTTATGTCAACCGCTGAGCCCAGAGTGAATAATATGGCCTCTATCGCTGAGGGCAGAGTGTCATTATCTATTAGTTCCTGTTGTTTATCCTCCATTTTTACCTCTAATAAAAGAAGCCTTAGTAACCCTATGCCGCATTGCTCTTTACCACGCTTATCCTTATGTCGTCAAAAAGCGCATCCTGCTCGGCAAGGAACTCCCCGAAGCGTATGAGCTCTAATATGCAGAGGAAGGACACTATAACCTCCATGCGGCTTTTAGAGCCCTCAATAAGCTCCCTGAAGCTAAAGGAGCCGTGGGCACAGGCGTATTCCCTTATCTCCGCCTCCTTTTCCTGCATATTCACTTCTTCCTTTTCTATCTTTCCGAAGCGGGACCTGATGGGGTCTATCTTGTCCTCCTGCCGCTTTAAGATCTCCTTAAAAATCTTGGAAAGCTTGGAAAGTGTGGTATTTTTAAGAAGTGAGCCATAGTCCACAGGCGGCTTTAAGCCCTGCAGCTCTTTAGGCATGGTATCAGGCTTAAATAGGGACCTGGCCGCATCCAGCCTCATGTCCTTAAGCTCATAAGACATGAATTTGCATATTTTATATTCCAGTAGCTGCTGAACGAGTTCTGCCCTGGGGTCCTCTTCTTCCTCTCCGGCCTCATTCTTTTCCCGTGGAAGTATCAT
>JAGBNO010000020.1 GCA_017634355.1 Lachnospiraceae bacterium | reverse complement strand
CTCTATGTAGTATCGAATTGATTGCCTATATACAACATATACAACATATACAACAAAATGTCAACCTCCTCTTGACATAAAAAAAGCCGCCATGTGGCGGTTTCCAAGCGATTCAATGATTATTCAACTGTCAAAGTACCGCTGGGTGCTATAGTAAATCGTCCCTCGCATTTTTTTAATTGTATATATTCCTTATTTAATGTATAATAATAATCAACTATGGCTACCAGTGCATTGTCTCTTCCAGCGCATGCATAATCCAAGACAAAGCATCTGGCAACAGCGCTGTGATAGATTTTTCAGTCCGGCGCAAGAGAAAGGAGAAATCAAAATGGAATTAAAAGGCAGCAAAACTGAGGCCAACCTGCAGGCGGCATTCGCCGGAGAGAGCCAGGCCAGGAACAAGTATACCTATTATGCCAGCCAGGCAAAGAAGGACGGCTATGAGCAGATAGCGGCCATCTTTATGGAGACCGCCGAGAACGAGAAGGAACATGCCAAGCTCTGGTTCAAATACCTCCACGACGGCAAGGTGCCTTCCACAGACGTGAACTTAAACGATGCCGCAGATGGCGAGAACTATGAGTGGACAGATATGTACAAGAAGTTCGCTGAAGAGGCGGATGAAGAGGGCTTCCACGAGATTGCCGACAAAATGCGCCGCATAGCCTCAGTAGAGAAGGAGCACGAAGAGCGCTACCGCAAGCTCCTTAAGAACTTAAAGGAGGATGTGGTCTTTACCTGCGACAACAAGGAGACAGTCTGGGTATGCCGTAACTGCGGATATGTACATATAGGCGACAAGGCTCCTGAGAAATGCCCTGCCTGCAGCCATCCTAAGTCCTACTTTGAGAAGAAGGCTACTAATTACTAATCTCTGACTATATTTTTGACCAGCATTTCCCGCTAGGAGACCTGCCGCCCAAGGAACTGTTCCTTCACGGCAGCCTCTTGGCGGGTTTTGTCTACCGGCTTTGCCATGAGAGGTGACAGCATGAACCAGTTCGTACTTACTGACCTGATACCGCCCAGTACCTTGCAGAAGCTGCAGGACGCCTTTTCCAACTATTCCGGCATGGCAGCGCTCACGACAGATTCCAACGGAGCGGCCGTGACAGAGGGCAGCAACTTCACCAAGTTCTGCATGGAACTCACGAGGAAGTCCCCTGAGGGCTGTAAGAACTGCGAGGCCTGTGACCGCCAGGGTGCCATCATTACCTTGCAGACCGGCAGACCCGCCGTGTACCGCTGCCATGCGGGATTGGTGGACTATGCGGCCCCTATTATGGTGGAGGGAGAATTTGTTGGCAGCTTCATAGGCGGCCAGATCAGGGTGGACCCGGTAAACGAAGCGGAGTTTGTAACAACAGCGAAGAAATACGGCATAGACCCCGTTAAATATGTCAATGCCGCAAAGGCCACGAACCAGATTCCCGAAAAGGACATAGAAAAAGCGGCCGAATTCCTGTCGGAGATGGCAGGAGTCCTCTCCCAGATAGCCTATCAGCGGTATGTCGCCCTCCAGAAAAGCCAGAGCACCGAAAGAACAGTCCGTTCCCAGTCCGAATTCATAAGCCAGCTCTCAGCAGACTTAAAGAATAATGTGAATGAACTCGCTGAATACTTATCCCACGCCTCTGAAGTCGAGGGGAGCGCCAAGGAAAAGGTAGACTCCCTCCTGCACAGGGCGGCACAGCTTGGCGGCATGATGGAGGACACGGTGGATTACCTGAATCTCACGGAGGGGGACTTCTCTCTTTCCGAAACAACATACGATGTCGCCATCGTAGTAGATAAATTCCTGGAAGAAATAAGGCCCGAACTGGAAAATGCGGGGCATGCCATACACCTCCTTGTGTCTGAAAGCCTGCCTTCACTTATGCTCGGAGACCCTTCCAACATTACCCAGATCCTGCGCAAGCTGGTAGAATGCAGTGCTAAACGTGAGGACAGCGAAACTACAGAAATTAACATTACATGCAGCAAGGATTCCTATGCTACACTGCTGACCATACGCATAGCCGACTTTTCCGTCATAGGACCAGAAGAGCTCGACAGCATACGCTCTTACCTAGGCAACACAAATAAGTCTGTCATAGAGAACCAGGATTTCTCCATGCTGGGATATGCCACCATAGGGCATCTCCTGTCCAAGATGGCGGGCAAGATAATTGTTAATAGCAACGACCACGGCACTGAATATATACTCACCATCCCACAGCTGGCAGTAGTAGGAGGCGGCCTATGATGAATTATGACCACGAAGCCTATTTTAACGCCTTTGAACGCTTTGTCCTGGCACTGGAAACCGTGACGGAGCTGACAGATACCAGAATAAGGAGCGTTTTATCCGACCTCTGCCCAACCATAGGCATCACGAGGGCAGAAATAGGCCAGCGCAGGAAAAAAGTCCTCTACTCTGAAAAAAATGCCAGGGAACAAGGGATTTTCGTCCGCACACAAGGAGCGGGGGATACCCGCATCACCTGTACCATATTCACAAGAGAAGCAGAAACCGACTGCGGACAGGATGTGAGGGAAAGGATAGCCGCCATACAGAGCCTTCTCTTACATAAGGCCAGGAAGGAACTGGAAGCAGAGCTAAGGGATCAGACCTATATGCTGGATAAGGACTTGGGGGTCTACAACCAGGACTACTTCTTAGCACATGTGCAGAGGCTCCTCCTCAGGGAAGAGGCAGACCGTTTCAATACCGTGCGATTCGACATCAGGGGCATGACCGCCCTAAATAACCGCCTCGGCATAGAGAACGGCACTGCCCTCATGCGAGCCTATGTGCAGAACCTACAGCACTCCTTTAAGGATGAGGGCTTTGTATCCCGCATAAGCAGCGATGAATTCACAGCCATTTTCCCCAAGGAAAAGCTGGAGTCTGTGGTTGCCTATCTGTCGGGAGAGGATGTATATTCCAGGGAAAAGGGCATACATGCATTTATCAGCGCAAATGCGGGCTACTATGTAGTAACGGACAATAAGCAGACCGCAATGGAGATAATGGACAAGCTGAATGCCGCGCTGCAGAATGCCAAGACCACTTCTTCCAGCAACTTCATCTTCTATGACGAAAAGCTGCAGGAAAAGATAAGCATGTCCAAGTGGATAGAGTCCATGTTCCACGATGCCCTGAAAAAAGAGGAATTCCAGGTCTACTACCAGCCAAAGATCGAGCTGCGGCACTACCGCCTCCACGGTGCAGAAGCACTCTGCCGCTGGAAGCACAGGGAACAGTTCATACTGCCCTTCCAGTTTATCCCCGTGCTGGAACAGAACGGGGATATCTGCGCCCTGGATTTCTATATGCTGGAGCATGTCTGCCAGGACTTGAGGCGCTGGCTCAATGAGGGAAAAGAGGCGGTCAGAATATCATTTAATCTGTCCCGCTGCCACTTAGGCGACCAGACCCTTTTAGACCACATTATATCTATAATAGACCGCTACAATGTCCCGCACAGCCTCATAGAAGTGGAACTCACGGAGACCACTACAGATGTCAACTTCGCAGATTTAAGGGAGATCGTAGTAGGCCTAAGGGAACAGGGGATAAGCACTTCAGTGGACGACTTCGGAGTGGGTTATTCCTCCATGAACCTGATAAGGGAGCTTCCATGGAACCTTATAAAGATAGACAAGAACTTCATGCCCCTGGGCACGAATGATATGGAAGACGACAAAAAGATGATAATGCTCCGCTCCGTAATAGAGATGGCACACGCCCTGGGACTGGAGTGCATAGCAGAAGGTGTTGAGACCGTGGAGCAGATAGTATTATTAAAGGAGAGCGCCTGTTTCCTGGCACAGGGCTACTATTTCGACAAGCCCCTGCCAGTATCAGACTTTGAAACCCGGCTCTCATCACTTAAGAGCCAGGGGCAGATATCATGAAAGCTTGCGCAGTATTTTTCCTTATTGCGCATACTCTCCAGAGAACATAAACTGATCAGAGCTTCATATCCCCTTCCTTCACATAGCCCTTTTTCTTAAGGAACATATTTATCAATGGGCATAGCACGGCCGGGAGCACAAATGAAATGAGGATAAGTCCCAGCCAGTCAAAACCAGTTATCGCTGTCTTTGTTCCGGCCGCCACGTCGCTTACCCAGCCGCTATAGACCCCTATCTGCCCCACAAGGCCGCAGGTCCCCATGCCTGAGGACACAGGAGCCCCATTCATCTGAAGGCGGAAAACACAGGTAGCAATGGGACCCGTTACTGCGCTAGTCAGTATGGGAGCTATCCATATCCTGGGATTTTTAATAATATTCCCCATCTGCAGCATGGAAGTGCCTATTCCCTGGGAAATTAGCCCTCCCACACCATTCTCTGAAAAGGACATGACCGCAAAGCCTACCATCTGCGCCGAGCAGCCCGCCACTGCCGCCCCTCCCGCAAGCCCTGTGAGTGTCAATGCTGCACAGATAGCAGCTGAGGATATGGGCAGCGTCAATGCTATGCCCACGAGCACCGATACTGCTATTCCCATAAGGAAGGGCTGCAGCTCCGTGGCCCACATTATGAGATTCCCTACGGACATGGCCGCCTTGCCTATATATGGCGCCCATAGTGCTGACAGGGCAACACCCACTCCTATGGTGAGCAGCGGAGTCACCAGTATGTCCACGGGCGTTTCTTTTGAGATGGCTTTTCCGGCCTCGGCCGCAATTATCGCTATGAAGAGGACTGAGAGCGGCCCCCCCGCGCCGCCTAAGGCATTGGAGGCAAAGCCCACCGTTATAAGGGAAAATAACACCAGAGGCGGACAGTGCAGCGCATACCCTATGGCCACTGCCATAGCCGGACCGCTCATGGCGCTGGCAAGCCCACCCACGGTATAATCGCTGCCAGCTACTGTTGCCACGGTTTCCATGAGGAAAGGGATATGCAGCTGCGCCCCCAGGGTATTTATAATGGTGCCTATCAGCAGGGAGCAGAAAAGCCCCTGCGCCATGGCTCCCAGTGCCTCTATGCCATATCTCTTTGGCGAGATGACTATATCCTTTCGCTTTAAGAATTCTTTTATATTCTCCATTTTCAACTCCTGATATGGGTCTGCAAATAGATAACCATGAGCACTGTCCAATAATCAGGCCTTGCCCGCAAAGCTAAAAATAAGCTGTGTGACTGTTTTTGGACAGTGCCGTCTGGTAAAAAAGCAGACTGTATAAGTTTTTGAATTACAGGCCTTTACGATTATAGGAAGTAAAAATAAGCATGTCAAATACCAAATGCGAAATAAATATCCGCTTGACATCTGAAATAAAATACCATAAATTTTCTGTCGTGATTTAAATAAAACAATCCTAAGGAGGGCTCGATATGGTGAAGGAAATAAAAGATGGAATTCTATACTTCGACGGCTGTTCAACAACGGAGCTCGCAAAAGAATATGGCACTCCCCTCTATGTGATGTCCCAGACGGATATAGAGAGCCGTTTTCTGGAGCTGAAAAAGGATTTCATTGATAAATACAAGGGAGCCAGGGTGGCATACGCCTCCAAAGCCTTCTGCTCCACCGGCATGTTTAAGCTTTGCGAGAAAATGGGGGCGAGCATAGATGTGGTGTCTGGCGGCGAGCTATATACCGCAAAAGCGGCCCATTTCCCTCCTGAGAGAATAGAATTTAACGGCAACAATAAACTCATGAGGGAAATAGACGAAGCCGTGGAATACGGCGTCGGCCGCTTCATCCTGGATGGCGTCAATGAGCTGCCGCTTATAGAGGCCGCCAGCAAAAAGCACGGAAAGCAGAGCAATATTCTGATACGCATTACCCCCGGAGTTGCGGCCAGCACCCACGACTATATAGTCACCGGAAAGCTGGACTCCAAGTTCGGCATACCCTTAGACGACGATATCCTCCTTCCCATAGTAAAGGCCGCCATAGAGTCGCCGCATTTGAATTTCTTAGGCTTCCACATGCATATAGGGAGCCAGCTCTTTACCAATAGCGAATACCTGGAAGCCCTGGGGATCGTTCTGGAAAAAGTGGAACAGGTAAAGAGGGAATTTAGTTACGATATTTCTGAAATAAACCTGGGAGGCGGCTTCGGCGTCACCTATACAAATGAAGAGAGAAAGCCCTACAGCTTCTTCCTAGATCCCATGATGGAGCTTATCGGCCGCCGTGCCTCTGAAATAGGCATTCCCTTCCCCGCCGTCGTGATAGAGCCCGGACGCAGCATAGTAGCAGAAGCCGGCATAAGCCTCTATACCATAGGACAGATAAAGGATATCCCCGGAGTCAGGAAATATGTCTCCGTGGACGGCGGCATGGGCGACAATATACGCGTGGCCCTCTATGAGGCCGTCTATGACGGGATCATAGCCAATAAAGCCGATAAAAAACCTACGGACAAGGTCACTGTCTGCGGCAAGTACTGCGAGTCCGGCGATATACTCATGAGGGACTTCCTTATTCCCGAAGGCGTGGAGGCAGGCGACATACTCGCCATGTACAGCACGGGCGCCTACGGCTATGCCATGGCCTCCCACTATAACTTTAACCCTATTCCCGGAGTGGTCTTAGTGAACAAGGGAAAGAGCGGCTGGCTCATTAAGCCCCAGACTTATGAACAGCTGACAGAAAACCATATGATACCTGATTTTATATGAAGCCCGCAAACCTGTAAAACTTTTACGCTAGCTATAGCATAAGTCAGAGTTTTCTGTTATTATATAGGAATACGTGTCCGGCAGGACAGTTTCATAAGCCTGCTTAAGCCGTACACGGTTTGTTATGGCTTTTCAAAGATTAGGAGGAATTACTATGGATAAGTATAAGTGCGATCCCTGTGGATATGTTTATGATCCTGCGGTAGGCGATCCTGAGAACGGCATTGCCCCCGGCACCGCATTTGAGGATCTCCCTGAGGACTGGACCTGCCCTGTCTGCGGCATGGGGAAGGATGTCTTCGAAAAGGTCTGATCACAATACTTCTATTAGGTGTTGGTGTCAAAAGCAGTAACTTCATAATTCTCCGAAAAATCTGGCACGCCAGATTTTTCGGAGAACGGCACTCTGTGAGTGCCGCCAAATACGGATTAATTTGTGCTTATGCACAAATTAATCCTACGATTTACAAAAACATAGTTTTGACCCCAACATCGTTAAAATCCTTTATCTGCGGTTGTGGCGGAACTGGCAGACGCGCAGGATTTAGGTTCCTGTACCGCAAGGCGTGAGGGTTCGAGTCCCTTCAACCGCATTTATGGCAATTTTACTGTGCCTAAAGTTTTAAGTATATTTTTTGTATGCCTATCTCAAGATTCTTCTGCAAAGATTGGATATAGCCCATGGTTTCAATCAAAGATGTGGCCGCCAAAGCAGGCGTAGCCATCTCCACCGTATCTAAAGTACTGAATCACTATCCCAATGTATCCGCCGCCTCGAAAGAAAAGGTCCAGGCCGCTATAAAAGAGCTTAATTATATTCCCAATTCCATGGCGGCCGCACTCTCATCCAAGCGTTCGGCCCGCATTGCCATACTGATTAATTCGGCTTCCTCATACCAGACAGGCGATGAGGCAAATATGCAATACCTTTCAGGCGCCCTAAACTGCGCCAGGGAACTAAGCCTTGACACAATTACCTTCTTTTTTTCTATGCTGGAAGAAAGAAACGCTGAGGAAATGTCACGGTACCTTAAGTCTCAGGGTGTCGGAGTGCTATTGGTCTTCGGCCTGTCCAGGGAAGACAGGGCTATACGCGCGCTTATAGACAGAAACGACTTTCCTGCAGTGCTGGTGGACGTGCCGCTATCGGGAGAGCGCATATCCTCCGTGGGAATAGATGAAGAAGTTGCGCAGTACGATGTGGCAAGGAAAACCATACAGGAGCATATAGGAAAAAACAGCGGGGATCCTTCATCCCTTAGAGTATTATATATCGCCGGAAACGGCAACGGCTATACTACGGCCGAGCGCACAAAAGGGATAAGGCGCCTATCCGACGAGCTGGGCTTCTCCCTCTCCGTCCGCTATGGCGACTTCTCAGAGAAAAAGGCGAGGGGCATAGCCTTGGTGGCCTCCGCAGAGAGGGACGTGATAATCTGCGCCTCAGACCTCATGGCCATAGGCGTATTAAACGCTCTAAAGGAACTCAAGCTCTCCCGCACAGTATGCGGCTTTGGCGGCTTAAGGCTCATGGCCTATGCAGGAAATGGCATAAATACCGTCAAGGAGGACTTCGAGCTTATTGCCAGGAAGGCGACAGAGGAGGCCAGATATATGCTTAATGGCGAACCCGGAAAAAGGGTATACGTCCCGCACTCCGTCACTAAGTACCAATATCTGGACATGATAAATTAGATTTTTTATAAGCCAAATTTTCTTAGCCCCGCTTATGGCTAAGGAGCTGTTCAGATCCTAACCTAAAGCGGCCAGTCGGGATAGCTGCATTTTTATGAGAATTAGACTCTGGAGGTAAACATGTCACTGGAAAAAAGATTTGACGACTTATCTAGAAAACTCTACGGAAGGCCAATACATCAATGCACAGAAGCAGAGCTCTACCATGTGCTCCTAAACCTTTCCAAGGCTCTGAGCGCAGAAAAACCCGTGATGGACGGGGAAAGGAAGCTATACTATATCTCAGCGGAATTCCTCGTGGGAAAACTCCTGTCTAATAATCTCATAAACTTAGGTGTTTATGATGAAATAGACGATATACTGAAAAAATGCAATAAATCCCTCTCCAGCATAGAGGATATGGAGCCTGAGCCCTCCCTTGGGAACGGGGGCTTAGGAAGGCTTGCGGCCTGCTTCATGGATTCGATCGCAACCCTCGGCCTCTCAGGCTGTGGCGTGGGCTTAAACTACCACTTTGGCCTCTTCCATCAGGTCTTTAAAGACCATCTTCAGAATGCGGAAAAAGATCCCTGGCTGCAGAAGGATTCATTTATTAATGACACAGGGCTCTCCTTTGATGTGAAATTCGGCCATGCCAGCGTTAAATCGCACATGTATGACTTGGATGTTATAGGCTATGAGAGCGGCATAGCGAAGCTGCACCTATTTGACCTGGAGGGTCTTGATGAATCTTTGGTCCAAAAAGGCATAGATTTCGACAAGACGGCCGTGGACAAAAACCTCACCCTCTTCCTCTACCCCGACGACTCAGACGAGGCCGGAAATCTGCTCCGCATCTACCAGCAGTACTTCATGGTGTCAAATGCGGCACAGCTCATCATTAAAGAGATGAAGGACAAGGGCTATGACCTCCATGAACTGGATAAGCACGCCGTAGTACAGATAAACGATACGCACCCCACCATGGTGATCCCTGAGCTCATACGCATACTCACCCAGGAAGAAGAGTTTACCATGGATGATGCCATCGCAGTGGTGATGAAGACCTGCGCCTACACGAACCACACCATACTGGCAGAGGCGCTGGAGACCTGGCCCCTCTCCTATCTGGAAGAGGTAGTGCCCGTTCTTGTCCCCATAATCAAGGAACTGGCAAACCGGGTGAAAAAAGAGCATGCGGACAATGAAAAGGTCCATATCATAGACGATAATGGCAGGGTACACATGGCGCATATAGACATACACTACGGTTTCTCCATAAATGGTGTTGCGGCCATACATACAGACATACTTAAAAATACCGAGCTCAATGATTTCTATAAGCTGTATCCTGAGAAATTCAATAATAAGACCAACGGCATCACCTTCCGCCGCTGGCTCCTATCCTGCAACCGCCCCCTCTCAGCCCTCCTGGACAGGACCATAGGGACAGGCTACAGAAAGGATGCCAACGAGCTGGAAAAGCTTAAGAGTTTCAAGGACGATGAGAATGTCTTAAATGAAATAGTAAAGATTAAGGCAGACAAAAAGCTGGAGCTTGTAAAGACCATAAAAGAGAGGGAAGGCATAGACCTGGATCCTAAATCTATCTTTGACATACAGATAAAGAGGCTCCATGAGTATAAGCGTCAGCAGATGAATGCCCTCTATATCATACATAAATATCTGGAGATAAAGGGCGGTAAGCTGCCTAAGCGTCCTATTTCCTGCATTTTCGGGGCAAAGGCCGCTCCTGCATACGTAATAGCAAAGGACATTATCCATCTCCTGCTCACGCTGCAGGAAATAATCAATAATGACCCCGATGTAAGCCCCTACCTCAAGGTAGTGATGGTCACGAATTACAATGTGGACTATGCCGAGAAGCTTATCCCTGCCTCAGATATCTCAGAGCAGATTTCCTTAGCATCCAAGGAGGCCTCAGGCACCTCAAATATGAAATTCATGCTGAACGGGGCCATAACCCTGGGCACGGACGACGGCGCTAATGTGGAGATACACGACCTCGTAGGGGACGACAATATCTATATCTTTGGCGCAGACTCTGACACTGTAATAAAACATTATCATGACAGGGACTATTTCTCCAGGGGCATATACAGGAAGTCCAAGGTCGTAAAAGAGGCCGTAGACTTCATAGTAGGTCCGGAAGCCCTGAAAGTCGGGAAAAGGGAAAACCTGGGCCGGCTCTATATGGAACTTTTGAAGAAGGATTGGTTCATGACACTTCTGGATTTCGAGTCCTACATAGAGAGAAAAGACCAGATCATAGAAGACTACGAAGACAGGGACAGGTGGAAGCGCATGATGCTCATGAATATTGCAAATGCAGGCTTCTTCTCCTCAGACCGCACCATAGAGGAATACAACAGGGATATCTGGAAGCTGCCCAGAGTGAGCCTATAAAATGTGTTCATAAGTCAGGGCTTTTGCGCACTGCTTGCGGTGAATGTAAATGACTGACAGGACGATTTACTATGATTCTTTATAACGCAGACGACTACGGCATAAATCCATCCCAGGCAAAGCGCATACTCTACTGTGCAAAAAACGGCGTCCTAAACGGCATCAGCATATTTGTGAATAGCCCTGAGATAGAAAACTGCTTAAAGCTAATAAAAAATAAGGACATACAGGTCAGGCTGCACCTCAATTTCAGGGAGGGGCACTGTCTTGCCGAGCCTAAAGACATACCGCTATTGGTGGATGAAAAAGGATTTTTTAAGCTCTCCTTTGTGGATATGCTCAAACTGTCCATTATAAAGGAAAAAGATCTGGAATCGCAGCTGAAAATAGAATGTGCCTGCCAGCTGAAGCGCATGGAGGAACTAATGGGCGATGGCTACAGGCTAAGGATAGACAGCCACCAGCACTATCATATAATTCCTGCCGTATGGAGGGCCTTAATATCCAGTTCCAGGGATCTGGGTCTTGAAATAGAGGAAATCCGCATTCCCGTTGAGCCATTTATGCCTTTTATTACCCACCCGAACTCCTGGCGCTATATCTCCTTCAGCGGTATAGTTAAAAGCCTCCTTCTGCATACCCTGCACTATTGGAACAGCGTATTTGGCCCCAAAATAGATAATCTTAAAATGAAAGCCCCTCTTTTTTTCGGCATGATATTTACTACGCGGATGTACTGCGGGGCTGTTTCAGGGCTACTTCCGGCTTTCAAGGCACTGGCCCAAAAGCAGGGACGGGATCTGGAGCTTATGTTCCATCCAGGGGGAGTATATAAGGGGGAACTGTATCTCGACGATAAGGATTACTCCTTTTACAGGTCCCCCGACAGGAAAAAAGAAGCCTATACCCTTTGCAGGCTGTCATCAAGTTAAGGATCTGTTCAGAAATAACTTAGGATTCTGCTTGTCTTTTTCTCCGATAGCATCGCCCAAAAATCAGGTGCATAGCCCGCTATGCGCCTGATTTTTGGACGACTCTCTCGGAGAAAAATCCTACACATAATTCCTAAGTTATTTCTGAAAAGCTCCTAAGTAAAAAGGCATGAACTTCTGCATATATCCAGAAAGGATCTGAATGGACAAAAACTCAGTTTTGCTAATATTGGTACTTCCCTGTTATAATGAAGAATCGGCCTTAGGCCAGAGCATAGAGACGCTCCTGGCCTATTTTAATGAACTTATTGCCGACGGCGAAATATCAGAGGATAGCCGCCTGCTTCTGGTAGACGACGGCTCTGCCGACCGCACCTGGGAAATCATAGAAGAATTCCATGAAAGGAATGGACGCATACTGGGACTCAAGCTATCCAGAAATGAAGGGCACCAGACCGCCATATATGCAGGCATGGCCGATGCCATAGACAGGGGAGCCGAAGTTGTGATAACCATAGACGCAGACCTGCAGCAGGACATGCATGCCATTCCCCGTTTCCTATCCGAATACCGCAGGGGCTGCGACATAGTATACGGAGTACGCTCCTCCAGGGATACTGACAGCTTTTTCAAGCGCACTACAGGCTCAGGCTATTATAGGCTCATGTCACTTTTAGGCTGCGAGCTTATCCCCAACAGCGCAGATTACAGGCTGATGTCGAAAAGGGCCGTGGAAGCGCTTTTAAAATATGAGGAGAGAGACCTTTTCATAAGGGGGATTATCCCCACCATGGGCTATCCCACAGGGAAGGTGGTTTTTGACGTGAAAGAGAGGGAGGCAGGGGAGTCCAAATATACCATCTGGAAAATGCTGCACCTAGCCATGGACGGCATTACCTCCTTTAGCATACGCCCCATACGCATAGTCACTATACTGGGCTTTTTGATACTCTTCATGAGCGGGATTATGATTATCCATGTACTATGGGACTATTTCCATGGCAACACCGTCTCCGGCTGGTCCTCCATACTGGCGAGCCTCTGGTTCCTAGGGGGCGTGGGCATATTCTCCATAGGGGTAGTGGGCGAATATGTAGGACGGGCATATCTGGAGGCCAAGAAAAGGCCAAGATTCTTTATTGAGAAAAAATTGTAATATGAAACTGTCACTCTTTAGGCTTGGACTTCAAGTCCGATGCCTTAGGATATAAATAGGGATATTCCCTCGTATAGGGCCAGGACTCTATGCGGTAGTACACCCCTTCCTTGACATAGGTATAGGGTATGCCCTCCCTGTCGCAGTTTTTCCATATCCCATCCCTGATCTCATTGGCCAGCCGCCAGTCCACCCCATATAAGGCATACCAGTTCAAAGAAGTCACGGTCTCTGGCAGCTGCATGCCCCTAAGGGCCTGCGGCATACAGATGAGCACAGTCTTATCCTTATTATAAAGGCAGTTACTGAAAGAAGAATAATTCGGATTATCCTCGCTCACCTGTATGCTTTTCAATTCTATCTGGTTAATGAAAGTATTGTCTGCTATCTCCTCCACTTCAGGACCTATGTGCAGCCCTATTATATTATCGCTGTCCGTCCATATACCCTCATCCAGCCGCTTAAGCTCTGCCGCCTGAACAGCAAAGACCCCCGCAAAAAAGATAATTAGGCAGACGGCTGCGGCATAGCATGTTTTTCTCATAAGCCCTGACAGCATGAAGCGCATCCCTTCCTAAGCCAGCTTTTCCCTGCCGCCCATATAGGGACGCAAGACCTCCGGTATATTGACACTGCCGTCTTCACATAGATTGTTCTCCAAGAATGCAATGAGCATACGCGGCGGCGCCACTACAGTATTATTTAAGGTATGCGCCAGGTAATTCCCCTTTTCGCCCTTTATCCTGATTTTTAAGCGTCTGGCCTGCGCATCGCCTAAGTTTGAGCAGCTTCCCACCTCGAAGTACTTCTTCTGCCTCGGACTCCAGGCCTCCACGTCACAGGACTTGCATTTTAGGTCTGCAAGATCCCCCGAACAGCACTCCAGCGTACGGACCGGTATGTCCATAGAACGGAAAAGGTCCACCGTATTTTTCCAGAGTTTATCATACCAATAGGCAGAATCCTCAGGCTTACAGACCACTATCATCTCCTGCTTCTCAAACTGGTGTATCCTGTAGACACCCCTCTCCTCCACTCCGTGGGCCCCCTTTTCCTTGCGGAAGCAGGGCGAATAGCTGGTAAGGGTCTGCGGCAGCTGTTCCTCCGGAATGATCTGGTCTATGAAACGCCCTATCATGGAGTGCTCAGATGTGCCTATCAGATATAGGTCTTCCCCCTCTATCTTATACATCATGGCATCCATTTCAGGAAAGCTCATTACGCCCTGTACCACATTGCCATGTATCATAAACGGCGGTATCACATAGGTGAAGCCCCTGTCTATCATAAAGTCCCTGGCATAGCTAATGACTGCAGAATGAAGCCTCGCTATATCCCCCATTAGGTAATAGAAGCCGTTTCCCGCAACCCTCCTTGCCGCATCCAGGTCTATGCCGTTAAACTTTTGCATAATGTCCGTATGGTAGGGAATCTCAAAGTCAGGCACTTTTGGCTCCCCAAAACGCTCTATTTCCACATTCTCACTATCGTCTTTCCCTATGGGGACAGAAGGATCTATGATCTGCGGTATATTATAGAGTATAGGCTGCATCTTTTCCCTTATCTCGGCATAGCTCTTTTCCAGCTCTGAAAGCCTCTCCGAATCAGCAGTTACCTCTTTCTTTACTTCCTCGGCCTTCTCCTTCTCGCCCTTGGCCATGAGGGCTCCTATCTCCTTAGAAAGCTTATTCCTCTTAGCCCTTAAGTCATCAGCCTCCTGCTGGGCCTCCCTCAATGCCTTGTCCAGCCCTATAACCTCGTCCACCAAGGGCAGCTTCTCCTCCTGGAACTTTTTTTTGATATTCTCCTTTACTGCATCAGGATTCTCCCTGATGAATTTGATATCTAGCATGCTTAACCTCCAATATTATATCTTATTTAGAATCATTCAGGATTACGCCTCTATCCCGCTGGAGCCGGCCAAACCGCCACAGCAAAAATATCCGCTTGAACGATCCTTTACTATCTGGATTATACACCCTCCTAATCCCTTGAACAAATACATTTTCCTTTACATCCTGAGATAGTTCAGCTGTTTCCTCACGACATCCGGCACTTCCTCCCTCAAGTTGATTATCCTCTGCACCACATTATTAACTATCTTCACCTTCTGGCTCATCTTTAACTTATAGGTTTCCAAATGCTTCTTGTAAAGAGGGTTATTCATGATAACATTGCGGATCGCCGCATCAAAAGGGCAGTAACGGAAAAGTATGCCCCTGGCCACGCCATTTAAGCGGGATGAGCCGTTGGACTCATACCGTATGTAGGTGCAGTAATCAGCTACAAAGACCGTGCGGAAATTGTTCCTGGCCTTTTTTAAGGCCGTCTTTATCTTTTCCCTGCCATCAACGCTAAGCTCGTGGTTCTTCCTGTAGAACTGTAGGTAATCGCTATACTCAGCCGTAAGTGAAGGATCAGTCACATCGTTCCAGTGCACTCCCTGTATGCGCTTGCACATCTCCCAGCGGAACTCCCCGCAGAGCCTGAGCACAGCATCCTCCAGGTTCTCCGTATAGAAAATGGAAAAAAGCATCCTGCTATGTGTATCCCGCCTTCTCCCGTCTATTTCCTGCCACATGGAGGTCCTAAGCCCCACATTGGGCATCAGGATCACATAGGGCAGCACTTCCTTGGAGCTTATGAAGCTATTTACCCCATACTCCTCAAGCGACGTCATGGTATCCCTGTAGAAGCAGGAAAAGTCCACCTTTCTCACCCTGTCGAAGGCCTCATTCACCTTGTCTGCGCTTAGGAAGGTTTCCCTTAAGGAATGTGTCGCCGACTCTTTTGTAAATATCGGCAGGAAAGTTGTAATGCGCCCAAAGGTGAGCCTGTTCCCCAGGGTAAATAAGTTTTCTATCTCGAAGTCCAGCCGCCTCTCTCTGTCCTCTAAAAGCTTCCTGGATTCTTCCTTTGTGACAGCCCCGTTCCTGACCTGCTCATGTACGTATTCTATGTAATCAGTGTCAAATTCGTTTTTGGAGGGATTGTCCTTCATCTCATAGATACGGGCAAGCCACTCCGGCAGAGCAAACACCCTCTCATTCGGATCCCTCTCCCAGCTTTTTATTATGCTGTATAATTCTGCAGTATTCTCGTGTCCTGCCAGTTCCTCGTCCATGAAGCCGAAAAATAGGAACATCATGACCTCAGGCGAAAGCTCTTTGTCAACGAGGCTGTTCCTGAATACTGCCGCATATATCACATAGAAAAGCTTTGAAATATCCCGCCTCAAGGCCCGCAGCTCGTCGGAGGTGTCGAGCTTATCCGGGGCTTTTTTGTACTCTTCTATCAGCGACTTGAAATTCTCCGCTATGTCGTCCGACACTCCGGAATAGCTGAGTATGGTTTCCAGCGCCCCTTTTATCTTGTACTCTTCCTTCACCTCCTTGCCAGCCTCGGCGGCCTTAAGCTTATTCTCGACGGAATTATAATCTGCATAGAAGCTGTCCACAGCGTCTTCCAGGCTCTCCCTGTAATTCTTTAAGCTGCCTATAAGCCCCGACACCTGCTGCATGAATTCCATCATCTGAAGGCTAATGCCCACACATATCTCAGAGGACAGCGGATAAAAGCTTTTCTTAAGGCTCTCGTCCTGCTCGGCAAGAGAATTTATATAATCGAGCTTCCAGCTGCTTATATCCCCCCTTTCCTCAGGCGGCAAAAGTTCTGCTATCTCCTGATGGGGATCGAAGGGCAGCTTAAGCTTCCTCGAATTCTTAATATAGTTCTCATAATTGACCAGTATGTCATTATAGCGGTTTAAGCAGTCATTAAAAAAATTCTCATACCAGCCGTAGAGCTCCAGTGCCGACTTCACTGAAGCAGAGACCAGCACGGGAACTATCTTTTTATTGAGGCGCAGGGCCTTTGCCATATCGTCCTCGCTGCCATAAGGGTAGGAATAAAGCGTGGAATCGGCCTCTGCCATATAGCCGTGGCTGTAATTCCCCTGGGGGCTCTCGCTCATGCCGACTATGGCTCCGTTCGTTAGCACTACCTGCCCAAAGCTGTCGTAGACCCTTATCTTCCCCTTGAGCAGTATTTCCATTTCCTTCACGCCCTCTCCTAAGCTGTGAAGTATCTGGCCTTTTTTCAGTTCTATCATGCCCATGATGACGCCCCCTGCACTGCATTGCCGTTATGCCGGCTTTGCTCATTTAACCCCATGCTATCGCTCAAACCGTTCCTTCATATAACAGCTTGTCGTCTATGTGCACCGGATGAACTCCTGTCTTCTTATTCTTATTAAAGTTGAAGCTTAGCATATATCCGGTATTGAGATGCCAGTAATCCAGATATTCGCTGATCTGTTTCTCTCCGTCCTTGTTATATCTTTCCCCCCGCCATATCTTAAGCTCTATGATATACTGCCGCCCAAGATAATCCACGATCACATCCGTGCGTGTCTGGTCCCTGGTCTGCGCTTCAATATAATAGTTGCCGGTTCCATTGATGATAGGTTTCAAATACAGCAGGAACTGTTCCCTTCCGTCTTTCTCTTTGAATCTCTCCACAAGAGGCCCACAGACCTCCGTATATGTCTCGATAAACCGCTCCATGACAAGACGCATGTTCAGTTTCCCGTCTTCGATAAAGACATTCTTTGCAAGCTCACCCTCCCTGCTGAATACATTACTCTTCAATTCCTCGTCTGAAAGGAAAAGGTTATAGAGCATAGTTTCAAAAATACGATTCGAAACCCTGACGGTATTGGAATCGTTACGGATAAGGCCATACATCTGCAGCTGCACGATCGCATCCTGCTGGGCATTCCAAGTCAGCCTCGTCCCTTCCATCAGGATGCTTCGTAACGCCGCTTTCATATCAGGATAATTATTCAGGTTCTTTGTCAGCGACTGAAACAGCGTATTGTTTTCTGCGAGGAGCAGTTTAACAGCTTCATCTATACCCCTCACTGTCCAGGCTTCTGAAAGCTTCAGCTTGCTACTCACGTTCTCATCGATCAGCTGGCAGATACGGCTTACCAGAAAGGGATATCCG
>JAGBNO010000019.1 GCA_017634355.1 Lachnospiraceae bacterium | reverse complement strand
TTCTAGTGCGGTATTCCCCCCTCCTACAACAGCTACATTTTTATTTCTGAAAAAGGCGCCGTCACAGGTGGCGCAGTAGGATATGCCCTTGCCTATGAGCTCTGTTTCACGGTCGAGCCCCAATGGCCTGTTCTTTGCGCCTGTGGCAAGTATAACAGCCTTGCAGGGGTATTCCCCCTTCTCGGTGCGCACTACCTTGTGGTCACTGGCGTTATCTATACGCACAACCCTTTCATACTTTAGCTCCATGCCCAGGTCTTTTGCCTGATTATAGAGATTAGTTGCGAATTCATAGCCTGAGATATGGGCTATTCCCGGATAATTCTCTATTTCCTGGGCGTTCACGATCTGCCCGCCATAGGCCTGGGCTTCAAAAACCGTAACCTTCGCCCCTGCCCTTAAGGCGTATATGGCGGCTGAGAGCCCTGCCGTGCCTGCGCCTACGATTATTATGTCCTGCATATAGTTCTCCTTTCAGAAATAGTCTCTTTTTGTAAATGAAATTTCCGCCTCAGTTTCTTCATAGTTCTGAAGCTTTGAACTGAGCTTCTTCCATCACATTGCGGAGCGGCACTCCATACTTCTGTGCCACTGCCGTGGCATCAGAGTATTCAGGGTAGTGGCGCATGGTTCCATCAGGAAGTTTTACTTCTTTCAGGGATATGGGGCCGTATTTAGTGTCTGCTTTGACGATCCTCCGCTCCAATACGCTGCGTTCCATCTGCATACGCCTAATGCCTATGGTGGTGCTTTCCTTAAAGATAATATCCTCCAGGGCAGTCCTTTCGCTCTCCATGCAGATCACGGAGAGCAGTACTGCAGGGCGGTTTTTTTTCATAAATATGGGAGTATAGAATACATCCCTGGCCCCATTTTCAAATAGCCTGTCCATGAGGTAGCCCAAGGTTTCTCCGCTGCAGTCGTCCAGATTGCTCTCCAGCTTCCAGATATGTCTCTCATCTGTAACCATATCCGTGCTAAGAGCTTTTTCCTCGGCTTCTATCAGCATGGCCCTCACTATGCTGGGTACACTGTATGCTCTTTTTCCGGCTCCCATACCGATTTTTTTTATAATAAAGCCCTGAGGCAGTTTGGAACTGGTCCTTATGGCTGCGGCAATGGCCACCCCGGTGGGTGTGATCCTCTCGCCGTTTAATTCGGTAATGCGAAGGGGAATGCCGCTATCTGCAATTACATTAGATACGGCAGGCACAGGCACGCTCAGCACTCCGTGGGCGGCGCGCACCTGACCGCTGCCCTCTGAGAGGGCTGGGATTATGACATTTTCTATGCCCAGGTTGTCTAAGCAGACAGCGGCAGAGATAATGTCCACTATGGAGTCTATGGCGCCCACCTCGTGAAAATGCACTTTTTCTGCGGTAGTGCCATGGGCTTTCGCCTCGGCATCCGCAAGAATCCTAAAAATATTGCAGGCGGTGTCCCTGGCCCTGTCGGATATATCAGTTTTAGCAATGATGTCCAGCACATCCGACAGATTCCTGTGCCCGTGATGGTGATGTTGCCCGTCCCCATGCTCGTGCTGGTGTTGATTCTCATCAACAGGTTCGTGATGGTGGTGATGCCCGTCGCCATGATCGTGATGGTGTTGATGCCGGCTATCGTGCCCGTTAGCGGACTGTGCCTCATTCAGCCCGCCATAGAGGTAGTCCATATCGTGGTCGTGGTTCTCGTACTCATCTTCTAAGATCACGTCGAAGTCACAGCAGTCGAGGCCGTTTTTTTCCGTGCGGGATACCTTTACGCTAAAACCCTTTACAGGAATGGTGGACAGCGCTTTTTCGAGTTTTTCCTTATCTGCCCCCAGGTCCAGCAGGGACGCAACAAACATGTCCCCGCTGATCCCTGTCTTACATTCAAGATATAGTGTCTTTCCGGGATTAGCCATGAGCGCCTCCGTCAAAGGTACATCTTAAGGAGTTCCTCTCCGCTGAAGCGGGAGAGCAGTGCAGGGGCTATGTCGAAGACTGTCTTAGCTCCGGACTGTCCGTCCTTATTCATCCTGTAAGCCGCCCTGGCATAGGCTGTCAGCACCGAACCCGTGAATTCGGGATTTGAGTCGAGCTTAAGGCTGTATTCTATGATATGGCGTTTCCCGTCCTTGCCTGTTGTGCCCGCATAGATAACAGAGCCTCCATGGGGGAGGCCGCTGTGTTCAGCCTTCATCTCTTCCTCTGAGATAAAATGCACAGTGGTATTGTAATCGGCAAAGTAGTTGGGCATGGTCTTGATCTCTTTTACTATCCTGTCCCTGTCCACGCCTTCCTCAGCAACGACATAGCAGTCCCTCAAATGCTTCTCTCTGGTGGAAAGCTCCGGATCCTCGCCGCTTCGGACCCTTTCCACTGATTCGGCCACAGGTATGGTATACTGCCTTGCGTCCTTAACGCCCTCTATGCGCCTTATGGCATCAGAGTGTCCCTGGCTCACGCCCTTGCCCCAGAAGGTATAGTCCTTGCCTTCAGGCAGTATGGAATGTGCGTAAAGCCGGTTTAAGGAAAACATGCCGGGATCCCAGCCACAGGAGATTATGCCGATTTTGCCGGCTTTTTTTGCCGCCTCATCGACCTTTGCGAAGTGTGAGGGTATATTCGCATGGGTGTCGAAAGAATCTATGACATTGTATAAGCCTGCATATTTGGGCGTCATTTCAGGCAGGTCTGTGGCGCTGCCGCCGCAGAGCATGAGTACATCTATGTCTTCTTTGGCACTGTCGAGGTCTGAGGCAGGCTTTACCACCAGACCTTCTGTGGCAGGATTTACGCTGCCGGGATCGCGCCTCGTATATATGGCGCAGAGCTCCATGTCGGGCTCTTTTACAACAGCGGCCTCCACTCCCCGTCCCAGATTGCCATAGCCTAGAATTCCGATTTTAATGCTCATTTTATACCTCCTTTGATGTTGTCTATATCACCGTAAATTCCACTACACAGTAATTCTTTCCGTCTGCGCGGCCAAGGGCTACTGTGTATACGCATTTGTCTTCCTCTTTTTTTATGTGCAGCTTTGGGAAAATATCATCCCCCAGAAGGGCCTGCTGTAAGTATTCTGCCTTGAGCCCGCTTATCTCCCCCTGAATTTCAGGAAGGCAGTCCAGGGCCATGCGTATGTACTGCTCGTTATTCATGTGGTTATTCGTGTCGAGGTCACGCTTATGCACGGTGAGGGTCTCGGCAGTCGATATTTCTCCTGTCTTTGGGAAAGGGAGCTTTCTGGAGCTATATTCCATGGGAAGTGGGTCATTCAGCTCATAAACATTTAAGAGATCCTCAGGTATGCGGCTGGGGCGCATGGTCTCTGTGTCGATCAGCGCCCATATAGAATTTGCCCAGGAGAGCTTTTCACCGTCTGCAGTTTCCAGAAAATAGTTTCTTTTACCGAAGAAGCCCTTTATCTCGTAAGGGATGGTGCCCGACACTATGGCCTCGTTCAAGAGAGGATAGCGGTAAATCTCCACCTGCCACGAACAGATCATCCAGGCAAGATGCCTTTCCTTTAGGGAGAGCAGGGAACAGGGAGTGCCTTCTGACTGGAAGGTGGACGCATCCTGATAGTAATTGATAAGAGATGGCAGAGTGAGGCGCAGTTCCGTGTCGATCTCGCTGTACCTCACCCTGGATTGAAAGCTGTACATCTTAATGCTCCTCTATGTGTTCCCTGCCCTGTGCGATTATGGTGCGCACATGGTCGTCTGTCAGAAAATAAAAAACTGTTTTGCCCTCCCGCCGGTTGCCGACAAGCCTCGACGCTTTAAGGATCTTCAGCTGGTGGGATATGGCTGACTGTGTCATATTAAGTGTATCCGCAAGGTCGCAGACGCAGATCTCCGCCTCAAAGAGGGCGTAGAGTATCCTTAGCCTGGTCGGGTCGCCAAAGACCTTGAAGAAGTCTGACAGCTCGGAGAGCTTGGAACTGTCGGGCATTTTTTCATTTACCAGACGGATCCTGTCCTGATGCGGCTCATATTCCTCGCAGCATTCCGCTTGGGAGCTATTCATCAGGGCAGCTCCGTCATGAGTTCAAGGGAATAGTCCCTGTTCATTTTATTGCACATTTCTATGAAGACGTTTAATGGCACATTTTGGAGCTGTTTATTAGTTCCCCTTATATTTAATGAAACAGTGCCTTCTTCCATCTCTCTGTCGCCTATGACGGCTATGTAGGGATCCCTCATATTCTTGTACTGGCGTATCTTTACCTTCATATTTTCGTCGCTATAGTCCACTTCGTACCTTATGCGGTTATCATAGAGCGCCGACGCGACTTTTTCCGCATAAGCATTGTGCTCAGGCCTTATAGGCACTATACCGACCTGCATTGGTGAGAGCCAGAAGGGGAAATGCCCCTTGAAATGCTCTGTGAGTATCCCTATGAAACGCTCAAAGGAGCCGAAGATGGCCCTGTGTATAAGTACAGGCTGCTGCATGCTGCCGTCGGGGGCTACATACTTGAGGTCAAACTTTAATGGCAGCTGGAAATCCAGCTGTATGGTGCCCATCTGCCATTCGCGACCAAGGCAGTCTTTCATCTTTAAGTCTATCTTCGGTCCGTAGAAGGCTCCGTCGCCTTCATTTATCTCATAGTTTCCTTCGCCCAGCTTGTTGTCCAGAATGCGCTTCAGAGCGGATTCGGCCTCATTCCATAGCTCTATTTCGCCCATGAAGTCATCAGGCCTTGTGGACAGCTCGGCAGAGTAGTCAAGCCCAAAGGTTCCATAGATCTTTTTGGCTACGTCCATTATGTCGTTGATCTCGCTCTCTATCTGCTCAGGCATTACGTATGTGTGGTCGTCATCCTGATGGAATTCCTGCACACGGAAGAGGCCGTTAAGCTGTCCGGATTTTTCCTTCCTGTGTATCACATCGGTCTGGGAGAGCCTTAAGGGGAGCTCTTTGTAGCTGCGCTGCCTGTGGCGGTAGACATTAATGGTATTGGGGCAGTTCATGGGCTTTATGACATAGGTTCCGTCTCCGACAAAATAAGTTCCGTCTTCACTATCTTTATCGGGGACGATGAACATATTGTCCTGATAGTGGTCCCAATGTCCTGAGGTCACCCACAGCTCCTTGTAGCTAAGTACCGGCCCCGATATCTCCTGATACCCGTGCAGGAGGTGTTCCCGTCTCCAGTAATCAAGGAGGGCATTATAGAGATTCCAGCCCCTTGGCAGCCAGTATGGCATACCGGGCGCAGTCTCATGGAACATGAAGAGCTCCATTTCAGGCCCAAGTTTCTTGTGGTCACGCTCCATGGCCTCTTTTATCCAGTCCAGATGCTCTTTTAAGGCCTTTTTATCGGGAAAGGCGTAGAAATAGATGCGCTGCAGCTGGTCGTTATCCTGATTTCCTCTCCAATAAGAGCCGGAAACAGATTTCAGCTGGAAGGCGGTGCTTAAGAGCTCCTGGGAATTGTCCACGTGAGGCCCCCTGCAGAGATCTACGAAGTCGTCTCCTGTATAATATATGGAAATGACTGCATCCTCAGGGAGGTCCTTGATTATCTCTTTTTTGTACTTCTGTTCTGAGAAGATCTCCAGCGCTTCTTCCTTTGACACTTCCTTTCTGGTCCAGGGCTCTTTGCGCTTAAGTATTTCCCTCATTTTATTCTCTATTGTCTTGAAGTCCTCATTAGTGACGGTGCGGGGCAGCATAAAGTCATAGTAGAATCCGTCCGCAATCTGCGGGCCTATGGCATACTGCACCGTGGGTCCGAAGATCTCTATTACGGCCTTTGCCAGTATATGGGACAGCGAATGGCGGTATTTAGCCAAAAAATCCTCGTTTTCCATGGGTTTGGTTGCTCCTTTCTTCTTTATTAAACCTCCTGGCAGTTTGGACTTATAGTAAAAGCTTGCCTATAGGTCTTGCTGCTTGACAAGGGGTGGTCTGCTATTTTTCAAAGAGGTACTATAGCACAATTTTGATATTTATGTCTATCGACAATCTGCCATTGTGGAAAGAAAAGAGTTTGTTCATAAGCAGTGTTATGTGGTAAACTATGGCAGAAAGAGAAGAAGTTTTATCCTTATTTAAAGCATGTAAGTAACTGATTTTCAAACTGCTGAGGAATCCGGATGCGGCCACAAGAGGTCAGTGTATGATAAAGGATTGCATTATATAAGAGAGGAGAGAATATGATAGACAATATTACCGTAAACACACAGAACAGCATACGCATTTCTTCAAAGGCTGGGGCAATATACATTGATCCGCTTGAGATAGCTGATGAGAAGCATGATGCTGGCTATATACTGATAACACATGATCATTACGACCATTTTTCCAAAGAGGACATAAGGAAGGTCGCCAAGTCTGACAGTATTTTAGTAGTTCCTGAGAAAATGTCGGGTAAAGCGCAGGAAGTGGCAGATGCAGTAGGAAGAATAGAGACTGTAAAACCTTCGGTTTATGGGGAATTAGGCGGTTTAGAGTTTGAGACTGTACCGGCTTATAATACATCAAAGCCCTTCCATCCCAAGAGTGCCGAATGGGTAGGATATATTCTTAAGATAGATGATAAGCGTATCTATATCGCAGGCGATACCGACGCTACTGATGAAGCAAAGGCTGTGAAGTGCGATATTGCCATGGTTCCTGTCGGCGGAACATATACTATGGATGCAAAAGCCGCGGCAGAACTCGTGAATACGATACGGCCGGACATTGCGGTGCCGGTGCATTATGGAAGCATTGTAGGCAAGCCTTCAGATGGGGATGTCTTTGCTGCGAATGTAAAGAGTCCGGTGAGGGTGGTTTTTAAGTTGCAGTTTTGAGGAGCGCATCCAGCTTTTCCTGCGCAGCTGAAAGGCCGCTGTCAACGCTTTTCTCGCCTTTTATTATCAGCTCCATTTCAGTACCGAGTATGGTATAAAAGTCCGTCCATTCGGGCATGATGGGCCTGTAGACGCCGCCTTCCAAAGCCTGGCATACGGGAGCGTATTGCGGGAACTTCTTTAATACCTCAGGATCCTTCAAGGAAGAGTAGCGGCAGGGCACGCCGCCTATTTCGACAGATGCCTTCTGCACATCAGGATCCATTAGGTATTTAAGGAGTTCCACGGACATTTCTTTATTCTGGCTGTTATTCGTTATCCCCAGAGTCCAGATCCCATAGACATTCGCATTATAGGACGGGCTATTATCCGTGACCTTTCCTGTGATGGCGGCATATTCCGCCTGGCCGTTGCGCTCTGGGGTATACCAGCCCGGCCAGCCCACGCCCATGGCGGCGGCCTGGTTAGCTATGGCGAGCACGAGATTGTCCCTCGTCTCAGCCTTCCCCGTGCCTATGAGCTCAAGGTAAAATTCCAAGGCGCTCTTAAACTCAGGAGTGTTGACGGTGGGCTTATTATTTTCATCTACGACCCAGCCGCCGTATGACAAAAGTATGGGCAGGAAATCGACGACTATATTATTGGGGGTGTCGCCCCTGTAGAGGAAACCCAGGTTCCTGTGCTTTTTCGCAAAAACGCATATCTCCATCATGTCGGACAGGGACTCTATATTTCCGCCCTTGAACCCCGCCGCCTCGGCAAGCCTCTTATTATAGAGCAGTATGGTAACATTGCCGTAATATGGCGCGAGATAGAGGGCTTCGTCTTTATAGCAGACCTCTTTGGTCGCACTTATGATATCATCGTCCAGCTCATATCCGCTGCCGCTTAAGTTCATAAGGACATTTTCCTCAGTAAACTCCGCCATCCACGAGCCGTCCACCATACAGATGTCGTATGAACCGTCCTCCTTCGCTGAGTCGCTTATCAGCCCCGAATGGAGCTCGTCTTCGCCCAGCTTAAGTATATTGCAGTAAATGTGAGTCTTTTCTTCAAAGTCTATTACGCACTGCTCTATGACATCGGCATAGATACCGTCCCTCAGCGCAAGGGTGAGTTCGCCTTCTTTCTCCCAGTCCACCTCCCTGTGCCCTTTTTTGGAACCTCCGGAGCAGGAACTTAAAGATAGCGACAGTACTGCCATGATCAATAAAAAAGCTAGTATCCTATGCTTGCCCTTCATTATTCAAAATGCCCTTCTGATAGCGTTCGGTGATCTTCAATACAGACACAAGGCAGTCATCCAGCCTGTGCATTGGTATTTCACAGAAATACCTGACCAGGTCCTCATCCAGCTGAGTGCCGGCCACCTGTTTAAGCTCTATTATAGCATCTTCATACGGAAGAGTGGGTTTGTATGTCCTGTCCATGGTAAGGGCGGAATATGTGTCGGCAATGGCTATGATCCTGGACTCAATAGGGATAGAATCGCCCTTTAAGTTTAGATATCCGCTCCCGTCCACCCTTTCATGGTGGCAGCGTATTATGTCCTCTACTTTCGCCATAAAATCCAGAGGTTTAAGTATCTCAACGCTGATCTCAGGATGTTTTTTTATGAGATCCCTTTCTGCCGCAGTTAATTTGCCCCGCTTCGTGATCACGCTCCTGGGTATGCCGAGCTTCCCTATGTCGTGGAGGAGGGCGGAGAGTTTCAGGTTCTCGCGGCTGATCTTGCGCTGGTATTCCTCAGGGAGATAATCGTAGAAAACGGAGACTATATTGTAGACATGCATGGAGTGCCCGTCGAGATTGGGGTCGCCGGCCTCCATGAGGCAGATCAGGGTCTCCATCAGCAGGATGTAGTGCTGCATCATTTTTCTGCTCCTGTACACGAGCCATATTATGATGAGGAGCAGTAATATTACGCAGATGGAAAGCAGGACAGTGACGCTCATTCCAGTCCCCTTTCCGCATCTCCAAAGTCGAAGGTGACCTGATTGCGGCCTGACTCCTTGGAATTGTAGAGGGCCTCGTCAGCCCTCAGGTAGGCTGAGTCTATGTCGCGGTCGTCCTCTCTTATCACAGTTACCCCTATAGAGGCATTAATTCCATTAAGACCCTCTATTTTTAAATCGTTCAGGGTATGCAAAAGCTTACTGAAGAGCTCCTGTGCCTCTTTAAGGCTGCCTATATCTATGATCAGAGCCACGAACTCGTCTCCGCCCAGCCTGCCTGCGAAATTGAGCCTTTCCTTGACGGCGCGCTCCGGAAAGGACCACTTCTCCCCATAATCTATCCCAAGTGTGTTCAATATGGTCTCGCTGGATAACTGTATCACCTTGTCGCCCATCTGGTGCCCCATGGTGTCATTTATTTCTTTGAATTTATCCAGGTCCATAAGGGCGAGGAGAGTATAAGAGGCTGTCTTATGCCTTATAATGTCACCGGCCATGGAGAAGAAGCGGCCCCTGTTCAAGAGGGAGGTCAGGGCGTCAAAGGAGGATTTGATCTCCAGCTCCTGCTGCATCCTGGTGCTCTGCCTGTAGGTGATGAACTGCCTTATCCTGGCCCGCTGGAATGTATAGTGCAGCACCAGGGAGAGTAACAGCACTATGGTGGCATTGAAGACATCCTGATTAAAAATAGAGCCGGGCTTCACATGGTAGGAGACCAGTAGAAAGGCGCAGTAGCCTAAGAGGAGGGCTAGCGTCATTTGGAAAAAGGTGCTTATGTAGGAGAGGGAGACCAGCACCAGCATCACAAGGTAGATGGTCGCCGCCATATAGGGCTGGGATGCGGAGCAGATGATGCCGAAGACAATGAGGGCTGACATATTTATAATGACAAAAGCCTTATTCATTCTGTCAGAAAAGGACCTGACGCAGAGGAAAATTATCCCGCAAGCGGCCTCTAAGATGAGGAATCCCAGGAAGAGGGGAGCGTTCATCTCGCTAAGGCCGTAGCTGTTCTGGGAGCAGAAATATAGGAAGACCGCAGTTATGGCTAGGAACCAGAGATTGAGTATCCCCATGTGGCGCCTGTTCATATTGGCTATGAGAGCCTGGCAGTCTTCATAGGTATCCCTGTCATATCCATAGTAGTTAATGCTTTTATTATCCATTCCAGAGTCCTTCTATAGTGAACGGCATTAGTGATTCCATAGCCTCATCGCAGCTTTTCAGCACATAAGCGCTTTCGGAAGGCAAAAAAACATACTGTCTCCAGGGCGGTCAATAATTACATTTTATCCTATCATAGTTTAAAATAACAGGCAAGTTGCGCCTATAGCAGGTGGCATTAGGGCATACTATATTAACAGAGGAGTTTTGAAAGGGCTTAGGGAAAACAGGTGGAAATCAGTAGTTTTTATTGCTTCAAAGCCTAAATTATGGCATATTTATGTGATATAAGAAATATTGGATTTTGTTAAATAAAAAAGGAGATAGCAGAGATATGGAACAAGTAGTACTTTCAAACGGCGTTAAAATGCCCATGATAGGTTTTGGCTGCTATAAAGTGTCAGGAGACGGAGAGGCTGTCTTCAGACAGGCCATTGAGGCCGGGTACAGGCATTTTGATACTGCAAAATTCTATGGCAATGAAAAAGAACTTGGCGAAGCAATAAAAAACAGAGGCATCCCCCGTGAGGAATTTTTTATTACCACAAAGCTCTGGAGGGATGAGCTGGAGAGGCCGCAAGAGGCCATTGAGGAGAGTCTGAGGCTTCTTAATACGGACTATCTGGACCTGTACCTCATACACTGGCCAAGGCCATCTGACTTATCGGAGTGCTGGCAGGAACTTGACCTGTCCGCATGGAGGGCAATGGAGGAAGCATATACCGATGGCAGGCTCCGCGCTATAGGTGTCAGCAACTTCCTTCCGCATCACCTGATGCCGCTATTCGACAGGGCAGAGGTCAGGCCCATGGTGAACCAGCTTGAATTCCACCCAGGATATACGCAGGAGGCTGCAGTGGCATATTCCAAGGAAAATGGAATGGTGGTGGAAGCCTGGAGCCCCTTAGGGAGGGCGAGACTAGGAAAGGAGCCCCTGCTGCTAGAGCTTGCGGAAAAGTACCAGGTCACTACAGCTGCAGTCTGTCTTCGTTTTGCACTGCAGTGCGGGGTTGTGCCGCTTCCAAAGTCATCGGATCCGGTCCGTATGAAGGACAACATGGATATTTTTGGCTTTTCCATTGAAGAGAGCGATATGTACAGGATAAGGACCCTTCCCCAGGCAGGATGGTCAGGGGAACATCCCGACAGAGAGACGGCTGAAAAGGATATGCGTTTTTCATAACGGGCACTGGTGATTGAGGTTGAAGAGGCATATAGGCGCAAAAGGCGTAGTGAGGCTGGGGAAGCATGGCGTACAGGCGGTGATAGGCCTTAAGGTACAGCAGGTGGCAGACGCCCTGTCTGAATCTTTTTTCATATTTAAAATAACTGCACCAACACATAGGAGAGAATTGTAAATTGCTCTCAAGTCCAATGAAATTAAGGACGAGATTAGGAGAAACTCAGGAGCGATAGGTTATGAAATATAACATTCCAGATATGGTTTTGCGGAAGATGTCTGATTATGCCTATTTTAATGGGATCCAAAAGGTTATATTATTTGGTTCCAGGGCAAGGGGGGATCATACAAAAAGAAGTGACATAGATATTGCGATCATCGGTGGAAATACGGATTCTTTTTATTGGGATATTAAAGAGAAGATGAATACGCTATTAACTTTTGATATCGTAGAAATGGATAAAGGTGTCAGTGAAGAGTTAAAAAAAGAAATCGAAAAAGATGGGGTGATAATCTATGAAAAAGCATGAAAATTTTTCAAACTGCCTCAATGTATTAAGGGGTGCGGATTTTGAACTCGCTAATGAGAATGATATATACCGTACAGGGATCATTGGACAGTTTAATCTTACTTTCGAGCTGGCGTGGAAGGATCTGCAGGCAGTTTTAAGAATGCATGGAGCAGAAGGAGCGGAAACAGGATCGCCCAGGGAAATATTTCAGCTTGGATATAAGCTTGGCTTTGTGGAAGATCCTGCTGTGTGGCTTGCTATGCTGAAAGCACGTAATACATCAGTTCATATTTATGATGAGGGCGAGATCAATGAGCTGATATTGCTGATCCGTGATAGTTTCATCCCTGCCTTTGGTGTACTTGAAAAAACATTGCAAGTGAAGATAGAAGAGGCTGGGAGCGGATGGGGCTGAATGTTAACAACTGCTTTTTCATTAATGAATAACAAATCAGGCAGTTGGAAGATATTTCCGCCGTGGGCCTTGGCAGGTTATCAAAAAATCTTCCATATAGAATCGGTACAGTTTTCCAAATATCGACTGGGTGTTGTACAATAGCTTTTTCTGTTTCAGGTCTGCAATAGTTTCTTTTTCCCAGTCTGTCGCCTCCTCCAGCATATTCATTCTCCGCTGCAGGGTGCGCTTAGAGTATGTTTCCCCTAGGATGTACTGTATTTCTGTCACTATCTCTGGAACGGTCAGAGGGCGCTTCCTGCTGCCGGTCCATTTTAGCACATATATGAGGACGGGCAGGTCCAGTGAGGATTTGCTGTATTCACTTTTATTCCTTAATCTATTTTCTTCCATACGGCACCTAAAGACTGAAGAATTCAAAACAAGCAAAAATATAACACAGAACTGCCTTGTTGGAAATGCCCGGTGCATTGTTTGTATTTATTTACAGCAAGTCTTGACATTTAAGCTTAGTCGGGAATAAACTATCGGTTTTAGGAATATTATCTATATTTAGGAAAGCTGCCGAACTAAGAAGGGGAGAAGATCATGGAATTAAAAGGACTTGTATATACAAATGACAAATGCGTGGGCTGCAACCGCTGCATAAGGGACTGCAGCTGCATGGGGGCCTGTGTATCCAGCGAGCCGGATGAAAATGGCGTCTCGCATGTAGCAGTGGACGGCACAAAATGCATCGCCTGCGGAGCTTGTTTTGGAGCCTGTGAGCATGATGCGAGGGAATATATAGACGATACTGAGAGATTTTTCGAGGATCTGAAGAAGGGCGAGAAAATATCGGTGCTGATAGCCCCGGCCTTCAAGGCCGACTACCCCAGGGAATACGAAAGAGTGCTGGGAGGCCTGAAGAAACTGGGCGTGAGGCGGTTTATAAGCGTATCCTTCGGAGCGGACATTACGACCTGGGGCTATATCAAGTATATAAAGGAGAATAACTTTTTAGGGGGAATATCCCAGCCCTGTCCGGCTGTAGTGGGCTATATAGAGAGATACCTGCCTGAGCTTTTGCCAAAGCTCTTTCCGGTGCAGAGCCCCCTTATGTGCGTCGCCATATATGCGAGGAAGGAACTTAAGATAACGGACAAGCTCGCTTTTATTTCGCCCTGCATAGCTAAAAAACTGGAAATAGACGACCCTCAGAATAAGGGGTATGTGAATTATAACGTGACTTTTGCCCACCTTATGAAATATGTGCATGAAAACGGCATATCGGGGGAGCCCATAAGCGATGAGATAGAATATGGCCTGGGGTCGATTTATCCTATGCCAGGGGGGTTAAAGGAGAATGTATTCTGGCTTCTTGGGAACGAGGTCCTAATCCGCCAGATGGAGGGCGACAAGCGCATGTATGAGTACCTGAGGGATAATAAGGACATGATCAAGTCAGGTAAACGCCCCTTCCTTTTTATAGATGCCCTAAACTGCGAAAACGGCTGTATATGCGGGACAGGGACCGAGAGCTCGGTGACGGAAGGGGATGCGCCGCTCTTTAATATACATGACATTCAGGAGAGTGTAAAAAAGAATGATAAGAAAAACGCCTGGTCCAGAAACATTTCTCCGGAGAAGCGGCTGCAGGCCCTAAATAAGCAGTTCGAAAAGCTGAACCTTAGCGATTACCTGAGGAAATATACAGACCGTTCTAAGGAATGTGCCTTCAAGATTCCCACGGAAAGGGAGCTGGACAGGATTTACTCCGAAATGGGGAAAGATAGTTTGGAAAAGAAGGTCATAAACTGCTCCTGCTGCGGCTACGATACCTGCAGGGAAATGGCTGTGGCTATCTTTAATGGCTTTAACAGCAAGGAAAACTGCGTACATTACTTAAAGGATCGCGTGGAAGAGGAAAAGGGAGAGGCCCAGAAGCTCGTGGAGGAAGAGAGGCAGGCTATGAATGACCAGAAAGAGAGCCTCCTTGCGGCCATTAGGGTTGTAAATGAGCATTTTGAGTCTTTGCGGGGCTCTATAGAGGGTATGGTAGCAGGAAATAATGAGAATGCAAAGGAGAGCGAGGCCGTGTCTGCTGAAATGGCCGATGTCTCTGCATTCTGTGGCAGGCTGAACGATTCAATAGGTCAGATTACCTCATACTTGAAGGAGCTTTCAGCTAACAATGAGAAGGTTGTGAAGATAGCCGGACAGACCAACCTCCTTGCCTTAAATGCCAGCATAGAGGCCGCAAGGGCGGGTGAAGCCGGACGGGGCTTTGCAGTAGTGGCATCGGAAATAAACGGCCTTGCCTCGAATTCTAAGAGCACTGCTGAGAACAGCGATATTGCAAATAGGAATATCAGGGATGCAGTAGGAGGCATTGCGGCGGAAACAAAGAAGCTTTTGTCCATAGTGGACAGCGTAGACAGCAAGATACAGAACCTTGCGGCCTCGACAGAGGAGATTTCTGCCTCGACCACCATAATCTCAGACACGCTCCTAACGGTCAAGGAGGAGCTGAATAGCCTGGTGTAGGCTTTTGATGGATTGGACTAAACCCTCTTGTATATGTTAGAATAAACGCAAATATTTAATATTTCCTATTTGCGGCTGGGAAAGTGTGGTTTCTTGTACAATAGAGGCAACAGATCAATTTGTGGCTGTCAAGATGTGATTTCTTATGTAATAGAGGCAACAGATCAGTTTGCGACTGGCAAGATGTGATTTCCTGTACAATAGTGGCAACTGATCAGTTTGCGTCCGACAAAGTGTGATTTCTTATACAATAGTGGCAACTAATCTTTTATGTGTCTTGCCGCAGCTGATTGAATTGGAGAGGGTGGTTTTATGTCAACCTTTGATTTTTATAGCGGAAAAAGGGTTCTGGTGACAGGGCACACGGGCTTCAAGGGCTCGTATCTCTCTGAAATACTGCTTAAGCTTGGGGCTTCGGTGACAGGCTACAGCCTGGAGCCACCCACAGAGCCCTCGCTTTTTGAGCTAATATGCCTGAAAGACAGGATGAACTCAGTTATAGGGGATATAAGGGATTTTGCTCATCTTGAGGCGGTCTTTGAGGAAACAAAGCCAGAAATCGTTTTCCACCTTGCCGCCCAGCCCATAGTCAGGACTTCATATAAAGAGCCCAGGTATACGTATGAGACCAATGTGATGGGGACGGTCAACATTTTGGAGTGCATAAGGGAGAATGGCTGTGTGCGTTCCTTCCTCAATGTGACCACGGATAAGGTATACTTAAATAAGGACGACGATACGCCGTTCACGGAAGACATGATGTTGGACGGATTCGATCCGTATTCCAATTCCAAGTCCTGCTCAGAACTTGTGACACATAGCTACGTGAAGTCCTTTTTTTCAGGAGATGGCGCCCCGTCCGTATCTACAGCAAGGGCAGGAAATGTGATAGGCGGCGGGGACTTTGCCGTAGACAGGCTCATACCTGACTGTGTGCGGGCTGCCTTTGAGGGAAAAGAGATCCTTATCAGGAATCCGAATTCCACAAGGCCCTTCCAGCACGTGCTGGAGCCCCTGCTTGTATATCTCACCATAGCAGAGAAACAATATGGCGATGGGGAAGGCTATGCCGGCTATTATAATGTGGGCCCCGTCCTTGATGACATAAAGAGCGCGGGGGAGCTGGCAGAGCTTTTTTGCAGGCATTGGGGAAAGGGGCTCAGCTGGAGGGCGGAGAGCGACGGCGGCCCAAAGGAGGCCACTGCCCTAAGGCTGGACTGTACAAAAATAGAGAGGACCTTTGGCTGGAAACCGGTGTGGCGCATAGAGAAGGCCGTAGAGAAGACCGTAGAGTGGAGCCGGGTGTGTATGGATGGCGGGGACGTACTGGCGATTACAGACAGGCAGATAGATGAGTATCTGGAAGCTATGTAAGGAGCTGTTCAGAAAAAGCTTGATATATGCCTGTCTTTTTTCCGATTGCACTGACTAAAAAATGGGAATAGCCCGCTCGCATAGCGACAGATTTTTGGCTAGTGCTTTGTTTTAATCACATTTTGTCTCATGGATTCGGTGTAAAGCCTCTGCTGGTGAGGATTTGCGCCGAATCAACTTTTGCGGGCTGCGGATAGGGGACCTGTTTTCGATGGAAGCATAGGGGGGCATGGATTTGAAGAAAATCAGCTTGCTTGACTGTACCCTGCGGGATGGGGGCTTTATAAATGACTGGAACTTTGGCCACGGGGACATAGTGAATCTCTTTGAGAGGTCGGTTTCTGCCGGTATAGACTGCATAGAACTGGGCTTTTTGGACGAGAGGGAGGACTTCGATATAAATAGGACCATCTGTCCCGGCACAATGGAGATGGAAAAGGTTTTCGAAGGCCTTTCTAAAGGTAATTCCAAACTTTTCGCCATGATAGACTTTGGCACCTGCGGCCTTTCCAATATAGCCCCGGCGGAAAAGACCATGCTGGACGGCATCAGGGTCATGATAAAGAAGAAGGTGCGCCACGAGGCCATAGAATTCTGCAGGCAGCTAAAGGAAAAGGGATATCTCGTAGGGGCGCAGCCAGTGTCGGTGACAGGCTACAGTGACAGTGAAATGCTGGAGCTGGTCAAAGAGATTAATGACCTAAAGCCGCTTGTCATGTATATAGTCGATACTTACGGGCTTTTGGACAGGACAAAGCTCCTTCATATATTCGAGCTCATAGACTGGAACTTAAGCCCCGATATAGCTATAGGATATCATGCGCACAACAATTTCCAGCTCGCTTTTTCCAACTCCGTGGCACTGATGGAGAGGGATACAGACAGGGAACTCATCATAGACGGCTCTGCCTTTGGAATAGGGAAATCCGCAGGCAACTGCCCGCTGGAGCTTCTCACCGCCTATCTCAATGGGCACTATGGGAAAAAATATCATACGAGCCAGATACTGGAGATGGTGGATACGGGGATTATGAAAATATACGAGAAGCATCCCTGGGGCTACCAAATGCAGTACTTCCTATGTGCGAGCCATGACTGCCATCCCAAATACCCGCAGTACCTCCTTCAAAAGAAAACGCTTTCAGTAAAGTCCGTGGACGAAATACTCGCCATGATAGAGCCTGAAAAAAAGCTGGCCTTTGACAGGGGGCATATAGAGGAGCTGTATCTTAGCTATCAGAATAATGAGATAAACGATGCCCAGAGCATAAGGCTTTTGGAAAAGGCATTAGAGGGGAATGAGGTGCTGGTCATCGGCCCTGGCCCCTCCATGGGGCGGGAAGAGGGCAAAGTGCTAAAATACATAGCCGCCTCAAAACCCATAGTAATGGCAATTAACTTTGTTCCTGAAGGCTACCATCTGGACTATCTTTTCTTAAGTAATTCGAAGAGGTATATGCAGCTCTCTACCAAGCTGCAGGAAGACAGGGAGCTTTTAAGCAAGGTAATAGCCACATCCAATGTGACGCCCGCAAGCGGCGATTTTGGCTACATGGTGGATTATGCGGCCTTAATAGATGCGGATTTTGAGATACAGGATAATTCACTGCCCATGCTCCTTAAGCTTCTGAACAAGCTTAAAGTAAAGAAGGCAGTACTCGCAGGCTTTGACGGCTATGTGCCTGAGATGGGGAAGAATTACTTAAAGAGAGAAATGGAGTATGAGTTCGCCAGAGACTATGCGCTGCGCTTAAACGATTATACAGGCGGAGTGATAAGGGGGCTTAGGCGGGACATGGAAATTGTTTTCCTGACAGAGTCTAAGTACGAGACTCAGTGAGTGCATAATATGGGTATTATTTATAAAGCGGCCCTCTGGGACATGGACGGCACACTTTTCTACACAAGGCCCGGAATCGAAAGGGCTTTAAGGGAGACCTGCCTGGATCTGGGCCTTGAAGCTATCAGAGAAGAAGAACTGGAGACATTCATAGGGCCGCCGGTGCAGGACTCCATGATGCGCTACTATGGCATGGGAAGGGAAGAAGCCATTAAAAGCGCAGAGCATTTTAGGAGCATTTATCATGGCGAGGGCTATTCGATGGACTGTGAACCCTATCCGGGCATAGTCGAGGCCCTTAGAGAGTTAAAGGAAAATGGAGTGGGCCTGGCTGTGGCGACACTTAAGAAAGAGCCCATGGCCAAAAAGATATGCGAGAAATACGGCCTTTCGCCGCTAATGGACTGCGTCTATGGGACTGACCCCGCCGATAAGCTAAAAAAACACGATATTATCGCCCTCTGCTGCAGGCATTTCGGCATAGAGGATTTTTCAGAGGCGCTTATGATAGGGGATTCCAAATATGATGCCATGGGCGCTGAGAGGGCGGGGACTCCCTTTCTGGCAGTGAACTATGGCTTTGGCTTCCATCCGGGGGACGATTTAAGTGAATATAAGCCCATAGGAGTGGCCGCCTCTCCTAAAGACATAGTCGGCTTTTTTCTATCGGCAGGGTGAAGATGGTGCTGAGTGCAAAGATAAAGAGTCTTTTTTATATAGGAGCCAATAAAGAAGAGGGAAAAGGCTTTCGATGGTGCGCGGGTTATTTTCTCGCCTATTCAGTTCTCTTTGGGATAGTCCTTGCGCTGACCCTGGGCTACCTACTCATGTACCATAAGACCCTTATCTGGGATCACGATGGGATAAAGCAGCATTATAACGCCCTGCTCTATTACGGCAGGTTCTTGAAAGATATCCTTCATGGCCTTTTATCTGGAGGAGGCCTGAATATACCTCACTGGGATTTCTCCATAGGTTATGGCGCTGATATTTTAACGAGCTTAAACTACTATGCCATAGGCGATCCCCTTTGCTTTTTGTCCGTGCTGGTGCCAGAGTCACTCATGGACTTTTTCTATACGGCTATTTTTATTATAAGGATATACCTGGGAGGCCTTGCCTTTTCGTTATTTTCCCTGAATAGGGGGAGGGGGCGCTTTCCAACCCTCTGCGGGGCGCTTATATATGCCTTTTCGGCTTATGCATTTACCCTGGGAGCCATGCACTCCTGCTTTTTGATACCTGTAGTCTATTTTCCGCTGATGCTCTATGGGATGGACAGGATTTTTGAGGGACGTTCTCCCCTTGTCTTTATTCTCTCCGTGGCTTTTTCAGGGCTCTCCAATTTCTATTTTTTCTATATGGAGGCTGTACTTGTTTTTCTCTACGGCATCTACAGCTATTTTTCGATTTACGGCTCCTTTAAGTTAAAGGAAGTCGTAAGGGAGTTCGGCCGTTTTCTGTTTTTTGCGCTGACGGGGGTAATGATCTCGGCAGTCGTGCTGCTGCCGGTGCTGCTGCCTGTCTTTACCTCAAATAGGTTAAAGGCGGCTAAGCATGTGCCCTTACTCTATCCCTTAGAATACTATTTTTCTTTTGTTGCGGATTTCTGCAATATGCAGCGTCCCGGCTCCTGGACGCTCCTAGGCTATACGGCGGTGGGGCTCATGGCGGTGCTCCTGCTTTTTTCCATAGGAAAGGGGCAGCGCTCCTCGAAAAAAGGCACAGTAAAGGTATTGCAGGCAGACAGGGCTGATATAAAGGGCCTAAGGCTCCTATTCATTGCCGTAACCCTGATGCTCTTTATCCCCGCCTTTGGCTTTCTCATGACAGGCTTTGCTTATGTAGTAAACCGCTGGGTCTGGGGCTATAGCGTGCTCATCTCTTACATAATTTCCCGCATGGTGGAAGAGCTGCCGAAGCTCAGAAAAGAAGAGAAAAGCTTTTCCGCATTGCTGTGCCTGGTTACTATTTTTATAAGCTTAATAATTCCCGGCACCAGGACTGCGCAGACCTTTCTAAGCGGGCTATTCTGCCTTGGGCTTTCGGTCTGCCTTCTCTTATACTGTCCTGAGAGGCATAGTGGGATAAGAGTAAAAGCTACAGTGCTTACATTTATTATCCTGGGGCTTGCCGCCAATGCCTGGTTCAAGTATTCTGTAAATTCAGGGGACTGGCTTTCGCAGTGCTTTGACTTCAGGAGGGCAAATGAGAACCTGCTGGAAAAAAACGCCGACAGCCTTTTTGCTGAAAGTGGCAATGATGGCTTTATGAGGAAGGATGAATCCTTTTTGCCGGTTACAGTGAATAGCGCCATTGAAAGAGGGGTATATAGGAATAGCTTCTATTTTTCCGTTGCAAATCCATATATGTCCCGCTTTGTGGATTCCCTGTACTTTGATGTGCCATACGAATACCAGTATTATGGGGCGGATGGGCGTACCCCGCTGCTCCTTGCGACCTCTGTTTCACATATATTGAGTGATGAGGAGAATGCAGAGAGCATCTCGCCCTTATATGGGAAAAAGGCGGCTGAGGGAGATACGGCGGTAGGCCATGTGGCCGCCTATGAAGCAGAACTGGCGCTGCCTATGGGCTACGGTTTTTCGGAGCGCATGCGTGAAAGCGTTTTTCTAAAGCTGGATGCGGCAGGGAGGCAGATGGCCCTCCTTACGGCGGCAGTGCTGCCAGACAATGTGGAGGCAGAGAGCCAGTTGCCGGAGGCAAAAAGTATTGAAAGCGGCGCCGAGGGCATATTGAAAGGGCTTAGCCATAAGGGCAATGTAAGCTTAAGCTCCGGAAAGGACATGGATGGACTTGCGCTTTCCGGGACGAGGGCAATAGAAAAGGACGGCTTTAGGGCAGGGCAGGGCGGCAGGGTACTGCTCTCATTAAATAATATGGGGGCAGGGGAATGTTACCTTATTGTAAAGAATCTGCACTTCAAGGGGATAAATAAGAGGTCAAGCTATGATGACGGCGCCTGGGCGGGCCTAAGCCCTTATGAAAAGCATAAGGTCTATGCTGAGGACTTTTTGAGTATAGCTCCGGTGGAGAGCAGTATTTCCATAGAGGCGGGAGGCAGGCAGCGCATAATTGATGTGCTTACGGATGAAAACGATTCTTACTGCGGCAGGCACGATTTCCTCGTAAACCTGGGTTATTTTGAGGCCATGCCTGAAGAAATAAGCCTGTCCTTCAGGCAGAATGGGGAGTACAGCTTTGATTCCCTGTCCGTAGTGCGGCAGGATATGGGAATTATAGAAGAAAAGGCCAGGGAGAGGAAGGAGAATGTCCTTACCGACGTGAAGATAGGGACGGACAGTGTGGATGGGAAAACTGACTTCGGCACCGAACAGTATTTATTTATGTCCATACCGTATAGTGAGGGCTGGAAAGCCTATATAGACGGAAGGGAGACGCAGCTTTACAGGGCAAATGTGGCCTTTATGTGCATTAAAGCTCCTTCAGGAAAGCATGATATCAGCTTAATATATGAGACACCGGGATTGAAGACGGGGGGCACGATTTCGGGAATTGGGTTCCTGCTCTTTATAGGGATAATTATTTTTGATATTATAAAGAGACGCAGGGCACAAAAAGTCCCGCAATAGAGAAGCCTCAATTGCTTATCGGAGGTGGACCGGATAATGTAAATAACCACCGCAATTGAGGAGGCGTTTATGACAGATTATCAATTTGACAGCATATTGGGGATGGTAGACCTTATATTAGCTGGCTGTGACAGCGTGGAAGAAGCCAGGGAGAAGCTGGCTTTCTTTAGAAAAAAACAGAGTGATGGAAATGCAGATGCAGGAGAGGCCGTGGACAAATGAAACTAAAAATATCTGAGTATATAGCGGAATTTTTAATAGAGCGTGGAGTCGAGACCATATTTACTGTGACGGGCGGGGGAGCCATGCATTTGAATGATGCCTTTGGCCACCATCCTGAGCTAAAGTGCATATATAACCACCATGAGCAGGCATCGGCCATGGCCGCGGAGGGCTACGCAAGGCTCACGGGTGATATGGCCGCTGTATGCGTTACCAGCGGCCCAGGCGGCACCAATGCCATTACCGGAGTTTTTGACTGCTGGGTGGACTCTATACCCATGTTCGTGGTTTCCGGCCAGGTGAAGAGGGAGACCACCGTAAGGGTAAATGGCCTGTCCTTAAGGCAGCTGGGGGATCAGGAGTGCGACATAGCTGAGCTTGTAAAAAGCATAACCAAATTCTCAGTCATGATAACGAATCCCAATGAGATACGCTATCAGCTGGAAAAGGCCTGGTATCTCGCGACCAATGGCCGCAAGGGCCCTGTCTGGGTGGATGTGCCCTTAGATGTTCAGGCCGCTGTCATAGATACGGACTTTCTCACGGGTTTCGATCCTGCAAATACTGCGCTTAAAGAGCATCCCTACTACGACAGGATAGATGTGGACAGGATACTGGAGAGGATAGAGCAGTCCAGGCGGCCCGTCATACTGGCGGGAGAAGGCATACGCCTGGGGGAGGCATACAAGGAGTTTCTGGAGACCACCAATGCCTTAAAGGTTCCTGTGCTCGCCGCCTGGAATGCCCAGGACGTGCTCTGGGAGGATAACCCCTATTTCGTAGGCATACCAGGGACGGTAGGGGAGAGGGGGGCAAACTTTATTTTGCAGAATGCGGACCTCCTTCTTGTGCTGGGCTGCCGCATGAATATACGCATGGTGGGTTATAACAGGGGCAACTTTGCAGAAAAGGCATATAAGATACAGGTAGACATAGACGAGAAAGAGTTATGTAAACCTACCGTAAAAGTGGACATGCCCATTCACGCCGATGTTAAAGATGTATGCAGGGAATTAGCCAATGCCGTGTCGGAGGAGGTGGGCGACCATTCCAAGTGGCTGCGCTGGTGTAAGGGGATGCAGAAAAAGTATGACCCTGTGCTAAAGGAGTATTTTAATACAGATGAGCCCATGAACCCCTACGCCTTCCTCTCGGTGCTGTCGGATGAGCTTCCGGGCGGAGAAGTGGTATCCTGCGGAAATGGAGCCGCCTGCGTCCAGTCCTTTCAGGCCATTAAGCTAAAGAAGGGCACGAGGATCTTTACAAATTCAGGCAGCGCCGCTATGGGCTGCGGCTTCCCCATGGCTATGGGCGCAGCCCTGGGGCGTAAGGGCAGGAGAGTGGTCTGCATAGACGGCGACGGCAGCTTCATGATGAATATGCAGGAGCTGGAGACAATAGCCTACTATAAGCCGAACTTAAAGCTCATTATATTGAATAATAATGGCTACCATTCCATAAGGCAGACACAGCACAATTTATTTAAGGGGCGGCCGCTGGTGGGCGTTTCTAAAGAGAATGGGGTGGGCTTTCCGGATTTCCTTAAGGTCGTGAAGGCCTTTGGCCTAAAGTGCATAAGGGTGGCTTCCCTCTCTGCCGCAAGGAAGGAGATTCCTAAGTTCCTCGAAATGGAGGGACCTGTGGTAATGGAGGCCGTGGTGGACGATAAACAGAACTTTGAGCCCAAGCTTTCGTCAAAAGTGGATGCGGATGGAAAGCTGGTATCCTCTCCATTGGACGATATGTTCCCCTTCATTGACAGGAAGGAATATGAGAGGATATGTGAAGAGGCTTTGAGTATATGATAAGGATTTGTTTACTGACAGGAGCCCACATCGCTTAAGAGCTGTCGTGAAATAATTTGTATAGATCTCGAAGGATCTTTCTTCGGGCATCTTAAGCAAAAATCCTGCGCACAGTAAGCTATATAAGCGATTTTTGCTTAAAGATCATAGGAAAAAAAGACAAGCAAGATATAGAAATTATTTTGCGACAATCCTTATCGTGACTGAAGGTCAGAAAAAGCAGAAGGGCTGCAGATAAAGGAGAATGGCTACAGAGTGCAAGAGGCGGAAAATGGAAAAAGAAAGAAAATAAGCATACTGATCCCCTGCTTCAATGAAGTGGACAATGTGCGGCCCATGTACCAGAGGCTTACTGAGATAATGGAAGGAGACCTGCCGCAATATGACTACGATATCCTCTTCATAGATAATTGCTCTGAAGACGGTACGAGGGATCATTTGACGGAGATCTGCGCTGCCGACAAGAGGGTGAAGGCCATTTTCAATGTGACCAATTTCGGGCAGTTCAATTCCCCCTTCTATGGCATGTGCCAGACCGATGGGGACTGCACTGTGTCTATATGCTGCGACTTCCAGGATCCGCCTGAGCTTATTCCCCGTTTTGTGGCGGAGTGGGAAAATGGCTATAAAATTGTGAGCGCCATTAAGACCAGCAGCAAAGAAAACGCTTTCCTCTTTTTCCTGCGCAAGTGCTACTATAAGCTCATAAGGAATATGTCCTCTGTCAAACTCATAGAGAACTTTACAGGGACAGGCCTTTATGACCGTTCATTCATAAATCTCATGCGCGAACTGGACGATCCCATTCCTTTCTTAAGAGGCATAGTGGCTGAGTACAATTTCAAGAGGAAGGAGATACCCTACGAGCAGGCCCGCCGGCGTTCGGGGAAGACCAGCAACAATTTCTATTCCCTATATGACGCGGCCATGCTCTCCATCACCTCCTACACAAAGGTGGGCTTAAGGCTTGCGACCTTCTTAGGCTTCATCGCCTCTGCCGCAAGCTTTATTGTGGCCTTTGTCTATCTTGTGCTGAAAATACTCTACTGACACCGCTTCACGGCGGGCTATGCGCCTATGGTCATAGGAGTCTTCCTCATAGGGTCGCTGCAGTTATTTTTTATAGGGCTCATAGGTGAATATATTTTAAATATAAATACGAGGATAATGCACAGGCCTCTTGTGGTGGAGGAGAAGAGGCTGAATTTTGGGGATAAACCGGTAACTGGCGAAGCTGCGGGGGAAACAGAGGGAGATAATAGCTGCAAAGGGGAGAGAAAGGCAGAGGACTATGGAGATTGACGTACTCTATCAGTTCAATGAGCGATATGCCCCATACGCAGGGGTGAGCCTTACATCCCTATTTGAAAATAATAGGCATTTTGACAGGATAGGCGTATTCATATTGGGAGAGGATCTCTCCAGGCAGTCTGAGGATAAGTTTCGGGAGCTTGCGGCGGCATACGGGAGGCAGCTCACTTTTGTGAATGCCGATTCCCTCGTGGTCTTAATGAAAAAAATGAACCTGCCTGCATACAGGGGCTCCTATGCCGCGAATATGAGGCTTTTTCTGTCTTTTGTGCTGGATCCTGATGTAAAGAGGCTATTATATCTGGATGCGGACACCATAGTCACAGGCCGGCTGGACGAGCTTGCGTCCTTTCCTCTGGAGGGGCATCCCCTGGCCATGTGCCTGGATTCGCTCGTGCGAAAGCACAAGAAGCACCTCGGATTCAATTCCGCGGATTTTTACTATAATTCAGGCGTTATCCTCTTTTCCATGGATGAATGGAGGGAGAACCGCTGCTCTGAGCGCATAGCTAACCATGTGAAGAATGTGAGGGCCTGGTATCCCTCTCCCGACCAGGATTTATTAAATGTGGTCTTAAAGGGGGAGATCATGAAGCTTCCTCCCCGCTTCAATGTGCAGCCGGTTTACCTCGCCTTTTCCATTAGGTCTTATTACAGGACCTTTGGGGGCAAGGGCTTTTATGAGCCGTCAGAGCTGAGGGAAGGGATAACCCAGCCTGTCATCTACCATTTTTTCCGCTTTGTGGGGGAATTTCCCTGGCACAGGGACAGCGTGCATCCTGACACCTGGATATTTGACCATTATCTGGAACTCTCCCTCTGGAATGACTATGTAAAGCAGCCCTCTGACAGCGGCATTATACTGAAGCTGGAAAAAGTGCTCTACCGCCATATCCCCAAAAGCCTATTCATACGCATATTCCGCATAGCATACGAGCGATTCATGCATAAGGCGAACAGTGACTCATTAAAAAGACGCATAAACAGGACTATGTGACGCCATGCCCTTTCAAAAGCCCCTAAAGAGAAAACTTTCGGATAATGAGAAAATATGGATAGTTGAGATTGCCGCCATTCTCTTTGTGCTTCTGACGGCTTTTTTTAATATGCAGATGGAGGACGAGAAGTACTACGGCCTCTATCAGGTGGACAGCATACCGGAAGAGGTGGACGGGGACAATGGCATAGTGACCGTGAAGGAGTCCTATAAGCTGCCAAAAGACACTATAGTTGCGAGGATAGCTCCCATACACATAGGGCCTGGGAATTACACTGTGGAAGTGGACCACCAGAATGACGTGGACTATGAGGCTGTGATCTATAATGGAGAGAAGGAGCTTAGCCGCTTTACGCTGCCAAAAGAATCCCTCCTTACTTTTGGAAGCTTCAGCACAGATAAGGACCTCTACCACTTCCATGTGGATTTTCTCTATCCGGGCAAAGGGACTGTAGCATTTAAGCATGCACATTTAAGGGCGGCTCCTTTTTTCTGGTCGGACATACTCGCATACGCCGCCATTTTCATTTTATTTATCCTATACATGGGCTACTGGGCTCAAAGAAAACGCTTTCTATCCATGTCTGACAGGGAGAGGCTGATACCATATATGCTCTTCCTCTTCACCATTTTCATGTGCTATCCGCAGATGAACTCTTTTGTGCCCGGAGGCGGGGACAGCGCCTATTGCCTGTCCAGGATAGAATGTACGAAAAATGAGCTCCTGCAGGGGCATTTCCCTGTCGCCATCTACGCCGAGGGGCACGACAATACGGGGTCGCTGGGTGCGCTCTATCCCAGCATGTTCCTCTATATACCGGCGGTGCTGAGGATATTCAGGGTCTCCTTTACGGCGGCCTTCAAGATATTTGAGGTCTGCATGCATTTGGTCACCATGGCCAGCGCCTGGTACTGTGGCAGGCGGCTCTTAAAGAATGATGCCGTGGCCGCATTTGCTGTTTTTCTGTATGGTACTCTTTCCTATAGGATAATCTGCCTCTACTTCAGGGATGCCATAGGGGAGACGGAGGCACTTTGCTTCATACCTCTGGTGATAGCGGGGCTCTATGATGTGCTTATAGAGGATAAAAAAAGGTGGTGGGTTTTATCCCTGGGACTCTCCGGCATTATAGGCAGCCATGTCCTGAGCGGCATATTTGCCTTTTCTGTCTGTGTTATATTCGGTCTTATCTATATTAAACGCATATTCACAGAGGGGCGTTTTCTGCCAATACTAAAGGCGGCTGGGCTTACGCTCATTTTGAGCCTCTTTACCATAGTTCCATATCTCTATTATTATAAATCGGACATAAACCTCTTTGGCACCATGGCCTCCATGGATTTCTCTTATGCCGCGGCCTT
>JAGBNO010000018.1 GCA_017634355.1 Lachnospiraceae bacterium | reverse complement strand
ATTTTTCAATAGCTCGGTTGAAAGCGGCATCGCGGCAAATTCCTTCGCCCTTAAAGGCGGCGCAAACCTAGGAGGATTATTTAAAAATATTCGTGTAATTATCGCATGAAGCACTAGTTGCTATCAAAGCTAAATACTGTTAAAATAAGAAGATATGTAAACCAGAGGATTATTATGCATCATCTCAGGCTGGTTCTGTGCCGTTCCGGCAGAGGGTTCGTGGCCGCAGAGAGTAAGAAGAGTTTCAATGAAGAAGACAAAATACCTCATACTGGGGGCAGGGCCTGCGGGGCTATGCCTGGCGGCAAGTCTTAGGGACCGGGGGGAAGAAGATTTCCTGATCGTAGAAAAAGAAGCTGAGCCTGGCGGGCTCTGCAGGAGCCGGGATGTAGACGGCTTTGGCTTTGACATAGGCGGGGGACATTTCCTTGACACCAGAAAAGCAGAGGTGGACCGCTTTCTCTTCCGTTTCCTGCCGGAAGAAGAGTGGGAGAGCTTTGAGAGGGATTCCCGCATTTCTATTCTGGGGAAGGAGATAGGCAGCCCCATAGAAGCCAATATATGGCAGCTGGACATAGAGGATCAGATAAGCTACATAAAGGCGATAGCTGAGGCCGGCTGTGTAAAAGGTACGCCTAAGCCTGAGCTATTTACCGATTGGATATACTGGAAGCTCGGCGGCCGCATAGCAGAGGACTATATGCTGCCTTATAATAGGAAAATGTTCGGGGACGACCTCGATGTCCTTGGCACTTATTGGCTGGAAAAGCTTCCGGAGGTCTCCTTCGAGGATACGCTGAGAAGCTGCCTCACTGGCAAAGCTGTCGCAAAGCAGCCCGGACATGCCCACTTCCTCTATCCGAAGGACTATGGCTATGGGGAAGTCTGGAAGAGGCTGGGTAATAGCCTCGGAGACAGGCTTATCTTATCAGAAAATATTGAGGCCCTCGATGTGGATAACAGGGTGGTCAATGGGAAGTATCAGGGGGAGCTTATCATAAACACAGTTCCCTGGCCGGCCATTAAGGAGATAGAGGGAGCGGACGGGGAGATAGTTTCTGCCATAAGGAGCCTGAAGCATACGGCCATAGTCACGGAATACCATCCGGATAAGCTGGAAACTGCGGCGCAGTGGGTATATTATCCTGACCCTGGCCTTGCATATCACAGGATACTTGTGAGGCACAATTTCTGCAGGGGCAGGGGCTACTGGACAGAGACCCGCGCAGAAAGATATGAGGGGGTGGCTGCAGGGCCTGCATTTATGAATGAGTATGCCTATCCCCTGAATACCATAGATAAGCCCGCGCAGATTGAAAAGATACTTAAGTTTATGGAGAAAAAGGGCATATACGGCCTTGGCCGCTGGGGAGAGTGGCAGCACTACAATTCCGATGTGGTGGTGGAGAGGGCGATGGGCATGGCACAAAACCTTGCCGGAGCCATTACGTAATAATAGGAAGCACTTTTTATAAGGAGGCGTATGAGAGTACTGGTACTCGGTGGGACAGGCATGGTAGGTTCCCATTTCATGAATGCTTATAGGGATATGGGGGCGGAGGTCTACGGCCTCGCAAGGAATTCCGCCGCAAGCCGCATGGCGGCCTTGCAGGACAGCAGCATTATCCGCTGCGACATACTGGAGAGGGATGCCCTTATGCGGGTAATGAAGGATATAGCTCCGGATGTGCTGATACACATGGCCGCCCAGGCATTTAACGGGGATTCCTGGAATCTGGAATATGTGACGCACCAGAGTAATTATATAGGCACGCTGAACGTGCTGTACTGCGCAAGGGAGGCCATACCTAAGGCAAAGATCCTTTTAGCTTGTTCCAGCGCGGAATATGGAAATATCACCGAGAAGGACTGCCCGCTCATAGAGGACAGGCCCCTGCTGCCCCACACCCCATACGGCGTGTCCAAGGTGGGAGTGGAAAATCTGGGGCTGCAGTATGCCTTAAACTATGGCATGAAGGTCTATCTGCCGAGGATGTTCATACATGTGGGTACGGGGCATCCGCCGGCAACTGCCATACAGAATTTCGCGAGACAGCTGGCCCTCATAAAGGCGGGCAAGCTGCCTAAAGAGGTGCATGTGGGGAACCTCACCACAAAGAGGGACTATATAGACGTGCGGGACGGGGTTAAGGCAATGATGCTCCTGATGGAAAAGGGCGAGCCCGCCATTCCCTATAATATATGCAATGGTGAGGCCGTGAAGATAGAGGAGGTCCTTAATACGCTGGTGGAGATATCCGGAGCTGACGCAGAGGTGATTTCGGATAAAAAGCTCTTCCGTATGGCGGATGAGCCCCTGCTTCTAGGGGATAATAGCCGCATACGCGCCCTGGGCTATGAGAGGAAATACAGTATGAGGCAGACCTTGGAGGCTGTCTATGCAGACTGGGAATCGAGGATATAAGGCCTATGCCTAAGAAGTTCCGTAATGTCACCATATTGCTGCCGGCCATGGACGAGACCTATTCCCTCAGGGAGACAGTGGATACGATAGTGGGGACCTGTGAGACAAAGGACTTATGCGAGTTCATTTTCCTCCTCTGTGACAGGACTACGAAGGATTCCAGACAGGTGGCGGAAGAGCTCATAGAGGAATATGGCGGCCAGATTCCCATGTGCATACATGAGCAGAGGCTGCCGTTCGTGGGAGGAGCCATAAGGGAGGGCATAAGCCTCGCCAGAGGCTCCCATGTGGTTATGATGTCCTCTGACTTGGAGACTGACCCCAATGTGATACAGGAATTCATAAAGCAGGGAAAGAAGTACCCTAGCCGCATCATTACGGCCAGCCGCTGGAGGTCGGGGGGCGGATTTGTCCACTACAATAAGGTCAAGCTTATCTGCAACCTGATATTTGAGAGGTCCATAGGGCTATTCTACTTTACGGGGCTGACAGACCTTACGTACGCATATAGGATGTTTCCTACCGACCTTATGAAAAGCATAGCCTGGGAAGAGCTGAAGCATCCCTTCTTTTTAGAGACTGCCTTAAAGCCGCTTAGGCTGGGCGTGCGATTCATAGAGGTGCCCGGCCGCTGGGTGGCGAGGACTGAGGGTGTATCCCAGAATACCTTCCTTGCGAACTTCCGCTATTTCCGCACTGCCTGGCACAATAGGTTTTTAAAGCGGAAGCAGATTTTAAAAAAATAATATGGCAAACAGTGCAAAGACCGGCAAGTCAGGTTTTTTGGGTTTTCTTAAATTAAATAGCGATCTGGACCGTTTAAGGCTTTTTAGCGCCGTAGGCTTTTTCCTGATGGTGGTTTCACTGGCCTGGCAGTCTGACGACGCCTATCACGGCTATGTGATGTCCAGGCATCTCGCAGAGGGCGCAGGGCTTGTATACAATCTGGGGGAGCGTTCCACGGCCAGCACCTGCCCCTTATTTACGCTGGTGATAGCCGCGGCCTATTTTGTGACCAGGGAGATGTACTTTACATCCATAATGGTATGCGCGCTTTTTTCCCTGGGGGCTTACTGCATATTGGCATATAAGATATGCAGAAGTAAGGAGCAGCTGCTTATCGCCTTCATTGCGCTCACGGGGAGCCAGGCCTTTATCAGCTATACTACGTCCGGACTGGAAAATAGCCTGCTCTTTTTCTTAAGCGCGCTGTTTCTATGGGAGCTTTCTAAGAAGGAAAGCTACAATGCCTTAAGCCTCTTAAGGCTTGCGCTTGTCTTCTCCTGTCTAGCCATGGCAAGGATGGATTCCGTCCTGATATTTATTCCGGTGATACTTTGGGCCTACCTTTTTAAAAGGGACAATGTGAGTTTTCCGAAGGCTGTGGGCATAGGCATACTGGGGCTCTTGCCCTTTATCCTCTGGGAGCTCTTCGCTCTTTTTTACTTTGGATTTCCCTTCCCGAATCCCGCATACGTGAAGCTGGGCAGCGGGATAGCGACTATAGAATATATAAAGAGGGGCTTGATCTACGGCATATATACCGCATTGGACGACCTCACCGTGGTAATAGTGCCTTTTATCGGGGCTATGCTCTGTCTTATACAGAAAAAGCTCCGATATATAATGATAGCGGCGGGCATTTTCATCTACTATATTTACATTGTCCGCATAGGCGGGGATTTCATGATGGGGAGGCACTTCACAAACCTCCTCTTTGTGGCGGTATGTACCATCATCATGCTGCAAAATGATGCGGAGCTGGATGCAAAGAGGCTTAGGCTCATGCGCTCTGTCTTTAACGGGGCTGTGGTCGTCACCGTATTTTTCGCACTGGGCTTTGGGCGCACGGTGGGCAGCCAGTACCTTGCGGGGCATCTCTACAGTTCACAGATTTCAGACGAGAGGGAGTACTATTTCGACACCACGGGTTTATATAATAATGTAGTATCCCTAATAAAGACGGGAAGGCTGAAAATACCTGAGACCTGGAATGACGAGGCTCCCCGTGACTTAAGGGAAAGGAAGCTCTGCGGCGGCATTTTGGACAATGCGGCAGGGATTTTGGTCTATTATAATTCAGACCTTTACCTAAATGATACCTATGCCCTGGGAGACCCTTTTTTATCCAAGCTCCCTGCAAGCTATAACCCCAACTGGAGGGTGGGGCACTTAAGGCGTGAGCTGCCGGGCGGCTACAGGACATCAATATGGAGCGGGAAAAACGAGATAAGGGATAAGGACCTGCATAAGTACTATGACATAATACGGCTTATCACCAGGGGCAGGCTCTGGGACGGAGAACGGCTGAAAGCCATACTGGATATAAACCTGGGGCGTTACAATTACTTGATAGAGAATTATATGGACAGGAAGGAAGCAGGAAAATAGAGGAGTTGATTTGCCGCAGAAACTGCGGCAGAAAGAGCCTCTATTGCTTCACGGCAGTTAGTCAGATATTGCAAAAGACACCGCAATATAGGAGGAAAGCATGGAATACAGCGGGAAAAAAGGAAGTGTTCTTATAAAAGTCCTTTTGGGCGTTCTGGCTTTACTCATCGTGGTATACCTTGCGGGGGCTTTTTTCTTTATAGGGCACTTCCGCATAGGTACGGAGATTAACCATACAGATGTGGCATTCAAGGATGAGTCGGCCGTAGAAGAGCTGCTGTCGGAAAAGGCCGGGGAGTATAGCCTGACCATTACGGGCAGGGATGGCAAGGGAGGCGTGATAGGCGCAGATGATGTAGGGCTTAAGGCTGTCTTTGACGGGACTATAGGAGAGATCCTGGACGAACAGAATGCCTTTCTCTGGCCCATAGGCCTTTTCAATAAAGATACTTACAATACGGATGAAGTGACGGAATTTGATGAGGGGAAGCTAAAAAATGCCCTAGATGCCCTGGGCTTATTTAACGGAGGAAAGGCTCCCGTAGATGCAAGGCTGTCTGACTTTAAGGAGGGGGGATATGAGATTATCCCCGACGAGGCAGGCTCGACGTTGCTGCCGGACAAGGTTTATGCCGCCGCCAATGAGGCCGTAGGCTCTCTTGCGGAGGAACTGGATCTCGATAAAGAGGGCTGCTACAAGACTGCGGTTGTCAGGGCGGACGATCCCGAGCTCAATGCCTACAAGGACAAGCTGAACCGCTATGCGTCGCTTACCTTTACCATACCCTTTGGAGACCAGAATGAGGTACTGGATGGAAAGACCATAGGGGAATGGATAGATATAAATGAGGACGATGTGACCTTGGATGAGTCCAAGGTAAAGGAGTATGTGGACTCTCTTGCGCGTAAATATGATACTTTCGGGGTGAGCAGGAGCTTCCAGACTACAGAAAGAGGGACTATAACCGTCACAGGCGGGAATTACGGATGGTGGACGGACAGGCCCAGCACCACAACAGAGCTTATTGCGGCCATTAAGGAGGGCAAGGGGGGCGAATTTACGCCTGTCTACTTTTCCGAGGCTACAAAAAGGGGCGACAGCGACATAGGCAATAGCTATGTGGAAGTGGACCTGGATAACCAACGGGTCTACTGTTATAAGGACGGGAAGCTCGTAGTGACAAGCGACTGCGTGTCGGGGAAGGTTTCCGCAGGGCATTTCACGCCTGACGGGACATATGCGATCACATATAAGCAGAGGGATGCCACTTTGGTGGGGCAGGGCT
>JAGBNO010000001.1 GCA_017634355.1 Lachnospiraceae bacterium | reverse complement strand
GTCGAAGTCCCTGCGTATGAACTCTGCCAGTGCCTCATAGGTCTCGGTCTTGTTCCAGTAGTTCATTATCCTGCCTGTTGTCAAAGCGTCCACGACCGACAGCGGGCAGTACAGGGATATTTTATGCCCCGCATATTCACCGGTGCGGTATTCGTCCCTGCTTTCCACGGGTATATAGTCGCTCACAAGATAGCCATCATACCAGTTGGACACTTCATCATAGATCATACGGTAATCGTCACAGAGCCCTCTCACCTCCTCATCCGTAAACCCCGTGTAGGCCGCGAGCTCCTTCGGGAACATCATGGAGTACTCTGCAAACATATTGAGCGCCGAATGTTTGCCATATTTCTTTATGGGAAGGATCCCCGTCATATATGCAAGCGCAACGCAGGCATTGTCCTTCAGGAGATCACGCAGAAAATCAAGATATTCCCTGCATCCCTCCTTATCGTCTGCCCTCTCCCTGAATACTGCATCCCATTCATCTATAACTACCACGCACTGCCTGCCTGTTTCAGAATAAATCCCCTCAATCGCTTCCAGAAGGTTCTTATCATCAAAGAGGTCAATATCAGGATATGTCTTTTTTATCTCCCTTATCACAGTGGCCTGCATTTTTTCCAGCGACTCATAGACTGACTGCCTGCTATTTAGGAATCTATTCATCACAATGCGTATCACATCAAATTTTCCCAAATATTTATCCCATGGAGCTCCTTTTGTCTCATCCGGAACCTCGGAATTTGCGATTTTCAGCTTTTCAAAAAGCCCCCTGCTGTCAGCCCCTATGCCGTAATAAGCGCAGAGCATATCCGCAGCCATGGTCTTCCCGAACCTGCGGGGCCTGGAGACGCAGGCATACTTCTGCTTTGTCTTTACAATAGAATTCAGGTAAAGTACCATCTCCGTCTTGTCAACATATATTTTGGAATTTACTGCTTCCTCAAAAGCTTCTTTTCCCGGATTTAGAAATACTCCCATAAATATCCCTCCCCTTTTTAGTGTCCTTCTCTCGTATAATGCTCTACTATTTCCTTCTGAATTTCCGGCGGATACACCAGGACCGTATATGTATTTCCAAGCTTGCTTATCTTCTCTACCGCCCCAATCCCTTTGGAGAGGCCTAAGTCAGTTTGATTTGGCATATCCCTGCCATCAACCTTCCGCTCCTCCACATATCCCATCTCAGTAAGCAGCCTGAAAATATCAGTCCCAAATAGATGCTTCACGTTGTCAGCAGTCGTTATGCTGTTCAATTGATCCCTTATTTCAGATATAAGGCACAGGTCCTTATATTCATATTTCTCTGCATCCCCCGGATTCAGAAAAAAAGGAACTTTATTACTCTTATGTTTTATCTGATGCATCGTATTCGCATCTACTGCGACATCTTCATCCCTGATACTTGTAACTACATCTGGGTGAGTCTCCAAAAATACTTTTACCGCTTCTATGAACCTGTCACCATATTTCGCATATTTAGCCTCGCCTACTCCGGATACATTTAGGATTGCGTTTTTATCTGTCGGGGTCTTAATGCACATATCTATCAAAGTTTTATCACTGAAGATAATATATGGCGGCAGCCCTTCTTCTCTAGCGATCGCCAGCCTTAGCTGCCTCAGATTCCCAAATAATTCGTATCCCGCCTTTGTAAGAGAATCCGTGCTCCTCCTGCTATGGCTCTCTTTCTGATTTTCAGCTTCTTCGTCTTTATATGTACGGACTAAAACATGCGTATTAGGATCCTTCAATGGCGCTATGTCTCCCATGCGTATTACGCTATATTTATCAGCACTCTGATATAAGTATCCATCTGAGATCAGCTGGCTTATAAGCAATCTAAGTTCCGATTCGGATCTGTTCTTTAATGCGCCGTATGTCTTATAATTTACTGTTCCAAGTTCCTTTAGCCTTGCCCTGTTTGCTCCAAGAAGCGTGCCAAGAACTATATTCAAGCCATACCTTCCTTTTGTTTCCCACACGCAGTTAATAACCGTTTTAGCGTCCTGCGTCATATCTATCTCAGTAAACTCCCTGCCACAGTTGCCACAGTTATTACAGGGCGCGCTGCGCTTTTCCCCAAAGTATTCCAAAATATAGTTGCGTAAGCATCCCGAAGTCCGGCAGTAACCCTCCATTACCTGAAGCCTTTTTGCGTCACGCTGCTTTATCAGATCGATATCTTCCTCAGGGATATCTGTAAAATCCTTATGTTCGAGCAGGAATTTATTTATCATTATGTCCTGCGCCGAAAAAAGCAGTATGCATGAAGATGTCTCCCCATCCCGTCCTGCTCGCCCTGCCTCCTGATAGTAGTTCTCCATGCTCTGCGGCATATTGTAATGGATCACGAACCTGACATTGGATTTATCAATGCCCATTCCAAATGCATTTGTCGCAATGATAACAGAAGTTCTGTCATAGATGAAATCATTCTGGCTTGCCTTTCTGTCTTCATTACTCATTCCGGCATGATACTTTGCCACGGAAACTCCGGCACCGGAAAGCAATTCAAACAGCGAATCCACATTTTTTCTAGTAGCGCAATATATTATCCCGCTCTCATCCGGATGCTTTCTGATATACTCCAGCACATAGCTGTCTTTTCTTTTGACCGCCTCTACGTCAAAAATAAGATTTTCACGGTCAAATCCTGTCACAACGACCTTCGGAGCCTGTAATTTGAGCACGCAGGCAATATCTGTCCTTACTTCCGCTGTTGCGGTCGCCGTAAAAGCACTGACTATCGGCCTTTTGGACAGCCTGTCTATGAAATCTACTATTTTCAGGTAGCTAGGCCTGAAATCCTGCCCCCACTGAGAGATACAGTGCGCCTCATCTACTGTCACCATTGAAATGTCCGCTTTACCGGCAAAATTTAGAAAACCATTAGTCTCCAGGCGTTCCGGAGCCACATACAGAATTTTATATATCCCCTCCGACGCATTGGCATATACCTTTGATATCTGCCTTTCCGTCAAAGATGAATTGATATACCCTGCATGAATGCCGGCCTCATTCAAAGCCTTCACCTGATCCTGCATGAGGGAAATAAGGGGAGAAATGACGATCGTAATGCCGGGAAGCAACATTGCCGGCACCTGGTAGCAGATGGATTTACCCGACCCTGTTGGCATGATAGCAAGCACATCTTTTCCATCAGCAAGGCTCTTAATGATCTCTTCCTGTCCGGGCTTAAAGGAATCATATCCAAAATATTGCTTTAGGGTTTCTTTTGCATCCATATCCACCATTCCTGCATATATGCTTAAGAGATGGGCACCATTTTGATATTATTTTTGAATAATGCCCTTCCTTATGGTATCATTATTAATTGTCAGCTTTCAAGGTCAAAAAGCATTTCGTGCTGTTTTTATTTGGATGCGGAGCCTCAATTGCTTTACGGCAGTTCGTCAGATATTACAAAAAGGCACCGCGATAGAGGAGGAATATTGCCATGTCAATAGACAAAAAGACCATCCAGGACACCTTTAAACTAGGATTCGGCCTTATGCGCCTGCCCAAGAATCCAGACGGAAGCATAGACATACCACAGGTTTCGGCTATGGCTGACAAATTCATAGAGGCAGGCGGGACATATTTCGATACCGCCTATGTATACGATAACGGTGAAAGCGAGGCCGCTTTCAAGAAGGCCGTGGCAGAGCGCTTTCCCAGAGAGAGCTACACCCTCGCCACGAAACTCAATGCCTTTATGCACTGCCATGATGAAGAGAGCGCAAAACAGCAGTTCTTTACAAGCCTGGAGCGCACGGGCGCAGGCTATTTTGACTATTATCTGCTCCACGCCCTGCAGCGCAGCAATGTGGGTAAATATGACAGCTACCACCTCTGGGATTTTGTGAAGGAGCAGAAAGAAAAAGGCCTAATAAAGCACTGGGGCTTCTCTTTCCACGCAGACCCCGAACTATTGGAAGAACTCCTGAAAGCGCATCCGGATGCGGAATTTGTGCAGTTGCAGTTAAATTACGCCGACTGGGAAAATCCCGGCGTCCAGGCCAGAAGGAATTGGGAAATCTGCAAGTCCTTTGACAAGCCGGTGATAGTAATGGAACCCGTCAAGGGCGGCATACTCGCTGACCCCATAAGGGATGTGAAGGATATTCTCAGCGGGGCAAACACCGAGCTCTCGTATGCGAGCTGGGCAATCCGCTTCGCCGCCAGCCTGGACGGGATACTTACAGTCCTTAGCGGCATGAGCAGCCTTGAACAGATGGAGGACAATTTAAGCTACATGAAGGATTTCCAGCCCCTTGATGAAAATGAACTGGAAATTATAAAAAAAGCCCAGCAGGCCCTGGATAATTCTAAGGCCATCCCCTGCACTGCCTGCCACTACTGCACTGAGGGCTGTCCAAAAAATATCCCCATTCCTGAAATATTCACAGTGGAAAACCGCAAGGCCGGCAGCCCCGAATTCCGTACCTTAAGGGAATATACTATAGTCACACAGGATAAAGGGAGAGCCGGCGACTGTATCAAATGCGGCCAGTGCGAATCCGTCTGCCCTCAGCACCTGAAGATCATAGACCTATTGGAAAAATGCAGATGGATGGAAGCCTGAATTGAGAAAAGCGCCCATCGTCCCGCTTTTCGTACACGATGATGGCCATTCGCCAAAGTGCCTGTAAAAAAGTGAGCAAGGTGGCAATTCCCCCTTGCTCACTTTTTATGTCCATTACTCAAAAGCTTATATCAATCACTCAAATTCCTTGATTACGGCCTTTCCATAGGCATCCGCAGCCAGCATTGCCCCGTAGACCATCTCGGCATTCACCTCAAAGGGCAGATTGTGCAGAGTGTCGCTCTCGGCGGCCGCTGCCTCTGCGGCAGGCATTAGATGCTCCCTGCTGGTATCAGTAATCCCCAGTTCGTTAAGGGTTACGGGCAGACCCACGGTATGCATCCATTCGATTAAGTCCGTAAGCTCATCTTCAGGCATATTCTGAAGCACAAGCTGGGTCATAGTGCCGAAGTTCACCTTCTCGCCATGCTGCATGTGATGGCACTCCGGAAGAACCGTAAGGCCATTGTGCACTGCATGGGCGCCTGCAAGCCCTCCTGACTCAAAGCCTATGCCTGACATCAAAGTATTCGCCTCCACCACCTTTTCTACGGCAGGTGTAAGCGCACCGGCCTCCAGGGCAAGCTTCGCCTTTAAGCCCTCATCTATGAGCGTATCATAGCAGAGCTCGGCCACTCCCAGCGCCACCTCGCTTATCTTACCTCCGGCGCATGTGCCCGCATCGGAATCCGCACAGGCCTTGGCCTCGAAATAGGTAGCCATGGCATCTCCCATGCCGGAAACTGTCATACGCACAGGGCTCTTTGCGATGATTGCCGTATCCACAAGCACCACATTGGGATTCGCCGGCAGGAATAAATATTCCTGGAACACCCCCTCCTCCGTATATATCACGGACAGGGCGGAACAGGGCGCATCTGTCGAAGCTATAGTAGGAACGACAATGACAGGCGTCCCCGCCTTATATGCCACAGCCTTTGCAGTATCAAATATCTTTCCTCCGCCTATGCCTACCACCAGGTCATATCCATCTTTTTTCACTATTTCCAGAAGCCTGTCTATCTCTTTGTAGCAGCACTCCCCATTGAAATTCTCGAAATGGAATTCCGTGGACACCTTCTTAAAGCTCGCCGTGATCTGGTCCCCCTGCCTCTTGATACCGCCGGCGGAAATGAGGCACAGCGCCTTTTTCCCGAATTTCTCCGCATAGCTCCCCAGATTGTCCATTTCTCCAGGCCCCTGCACATACTTTGCAGGTGAGATAAAGATTTTTGCCATTATTTCCTTCTCCTTTCATTTTACATTCTGCAACCTTGCAGAATCCCCGTATAGTTTAGGTACAATTATACAACTTATAACGCATATTATCTAGATTTTTATCTAAATATAAGTTATAATAAAGCAATTTTATCTACTTCTTTCACAAGAGTCATACTCTCTAGGGATTTTTATCACGATGCTATGATGTTTGGGGCGAAACTATGTTTTTGCAATCCTCACCAGCACGGTCTTGAGCTTATTGCTTTTGACCCAGACATCATGTTATCCATAGCTATGTAGTTATGCCGCTTTTTTAGTAATATGAAATTGTTTCGCCGTTTAAAGGACTACATCTTCCAAGATGTAAAAAATGAAAACGAAACTAAAAAGGCCGCCGTGATGATGCGTTGCACGGCTCTCTTTTTCTGTGTCTTCTTCCTTGGTGCCACTGTAATCTTTGCCCTTACGGGCGTTTGGGCTATGGCCCTCTTCTCTTTACTCCTCATAGGCCTCTACAGTGCCGCCTTCCGCATCACCTACCTTGGGCATACCCGTTTTGCATGTAATTATCTGAATTTACTTACCCTCTTCTGGATTGCCTGTTTTGTGGTGATTCTGGGCTGGGACTGCGGTGTGCAGCACTTCCTGTATGTTGCCCTTATTTTTTTCTGCATGGTGACCTACGCCAGTAAGACTAAGAAAGTGCTTTTTGCGCTGGGGATATTATTCTTCAGGCTGACTCTCTATTTTTATACCCATACCCATGCGCCATTCATCATACTGCCCTTCTGGCCCAAATTCGTCATGCAGCTTATATGTTCCATGTCCTTGATATGCATGCTCACGAATCTCGCGCTGCTCTTCTCCCAGGATTCCCTGGAAATGGAGCAGAAACTCATTAAATACAATAAAAAAATAGAGTTATTGGCAAATATGGATCCCCTAACCAAGCTCCTGAACCGCCGCGCCGCCTCCGCAAAAATAAGCAAGATGTGCAGGCATGAAGGCTCTGACGGCCAGGTTTTCAACCTTGCCATAGGGGATATAGATTTTTTTAAGAAAGTCAACGACACCTATGGACATGAAGCCGGGGACGAGGTTCTGAAGGGCATTTCCGCCATATTCACCGAATTCATGGAAGATAAGGGCTTCGTCGCCCGCTGGGGCGGCGAGGAATTCCTCCTCGTCTTCCAGGGCATGAACGGCGACGATGCCATGTTCCTTTTAGAGAGCCTCAGGCTAAAGATAGAGAAGTCCAGCTTTTCCTGTAATGACAATACCCTGAAGGTTACTATGACCTTCGGTCTGGAAGAATACGACCACAGACGGAACATAGAGGAAAATCTGTCCCGGGCTGATGAAAAGCTGTACATAGGGAAAACCAGCGGAAGAAACCAGGTCGTCTACTGATACTTAGGAGAAAGAAAAAGCATGAAAACAAAAGCCTCCCGCGTTCTGATCGTAGATGACATGTCCGTGAACCGTATGGTCATCTCCTCACTTCTCGCGACAAACGGAGTTTTTTCCGATCAGGCCGAAAGCGGAACCGAATGTCTCTCCCTTTGCAAAAAAAAGAAATATGACCTTATTCTTCTGGACCACCACATGCCGGAGCCCGACGGTGTGGACACGCTTCTTGCCCTGAAGGAGCTATTTGCGGAAAGGGGGCGCAGCATCCCCGTTGTATGCCATACTACGGCAGATGGAGCCAAAAATATAAAGCTCTACAAGGCCGCAGGCTTTGCGGATGTGCTGATAAAACCCATTGACCCCATGCAGCTCTCTGAACTGGTTATGACCTATCTCCCAGAGGAAGATAAGCTTATCACTGCCGAAAACAGCATGGCCGGACCGGAAGATACGCCCCCTCAGAATGCTCTTTTAGATAATGTGGAGGAGATAGAGAAGCTTCCTCTGTGGCTGAAGACCGTTCCGCACATAGACCTTGTAAGCGGCGTGGCAAACTCCGGTGACGCAGAAGATTACCTGTATTCCCTATACATCTTCCATTCTTCCATTGAGGAAAAGGTTGACGAGATCAAGACATATTACGACAACGACGACTGGACCATGTACCGCCTCTCAATGCACTCCCTAAAGAGCATGGCCCGCCTTATCGGCGCAAGGCTCCTCGTAGAGAGCGCCGCGGCGCTTGAGGCCTCCGCAGAGTCGGGCAATATTAAAGATATAAGGAAAAATACCCTGGAGCTTCTTGCTTCCTACAGGAAATATTCCAACTACCTGTCTCCCCTAAAGGACGATGAAACCATAAGGCAGATAAGGCTTGAAGAGATAAAAAAGCAGAAAGAAGCGGTGCCTGCAGAAAGCCCCGATAACCACAAAAAAACCATCCTTTTCGTATACGCCCATCCCGGCATAGTGACAAAAGGCATAGAAAAGGGGCTGACAGATTCCGGTTTTTCCGTGATATCCATCCCTGAGGAGCCTGCCGCCATCATAGCCCACCGGCAGGAAGCAGATATTGCGGTATACTATCCCAGCATTGCCGACGGATCGAATATTGAACTTACCATGAACCTCTTAAGCGAGCTCTGTTTAGACGACGCAAAGCTTCTCTGCGTCACCGGAGACCCCTCAGACCTTGCGCTTGCCATGTCCTCAAACGGGGCGCAGCGCATCTCAGGCACATACCCAAGGCCTCTCAATAAAGAGCTTTTCCTTAAGGACATGGAATATTTCTCCGGACTGCTGGACGAATACCGCAGAAAAAAGTCCCTTTTCATTGTGGATGATGACCCGAACTATCTTCAGGTGATCTCGCACTGGCTTACAGATACTTATAATGTATCCTGCTTTAATAATGGCAGGGATCTGCTTGACGGGCTTTCTGCCGCAAAGCCGGACCTCATACTCCTAGACTACGAGATGCCAGAGATGAATGGTTATGATGTCATACGGAGCATACGAAAAGACCCGGAGAAGCAAAAAATCCCCATAATCTTCTTAACCGAAAAAAACGACAGGGAACACATATTCCGCATCCTGCAGTTCAAGCCGGACGGCTATCTCCTAAAAACGACGCAGAAAGAACCCCTCCTTGACACCCTGCGCAGGTTCTACTCAGAAAGCCTGTTTAAATCCTCTGTCAGAGGGTTTTCTGAGCCCGTCAGCCCCTCTTAAGGATATCCGCCACAGCCTGAAGAAGCTGGGGCTTCCCTGCGGCCTTTGAAATAACTCCGTCAGGCTTCAGCCCGTCCATGATACCGGCGGTTTCCATGCCCTCCATCCCTGTCCTGAAAAGTGCAGGAATGTCTTTTGTCGCCTCATTTTCCCTGATACGGGACAAAACTTCGAGACCGTCCATCTCCGGCATGGCATAGTCAAGCAGGACCAGGTCCGGCCGGACTGTTTCAAGGGTAAGGAGCGCATCCCGTCCGGACACCGCCGTATAGACCTCATAGCCTGCTTTTTCAAACCAGCGTTCCATGAGCTTTAACATATCCGTATCATCATCCACCAAGAGAATTCGGCTCATTCTGTCACCTCCGTTTTCTAAACAGATGCTATGTGCTATAGGAGTAACTATTCAAAACCCCCTATCCGCCTTGCCTGGGCCACTGGACGTTCTGTCTATCGTCACCGCCCTCTCGCGTATAGTAATTTTTGAAATGACCGACCAAGCTCATTGTTTCAAAAATGACTATACGCAAGGGGTTTCTGAATAGTAGCTTATAGCAAAAAACTATAAATAAACTATTTCTGGACAGTTCCCTACAGCATTTTTTCAAGTGTCATAAACAAAGCGTCCGGCTCCACCGGCTTTGACAGATGCGCATTCATTCCAGCTTCAATGGACAGCTGCACATCCTCATCAAAGGCGTTTGCCGTCAGTGCTATGATAGGGATATCTTTTGCATCAGCCCTTTCAAGGGCGCGTATCCTCCTTGACGCTTCGAGGCCGTCCATCTCAGGCATACGGATATCCATCAATATGGCATCATAGCTCCCCGTTCCGCTCTCCTCAAACATCCGCACCGCCTCCCTTCCATTAGTGCATAGGTCGGCATTTATATCCTTCATTTTAAGGATCTGCTTCATGATCTGGGCGTTTATCTCCATATCCTCCGCGAGCAGCACCCTGCGTCCCGCAAGCGACACCTTTTCCCTGGGCTGTATGTTCTTTTCCTTCTTCTCAGACAGTATCCGCTTTAGTTCCTGGCGGATATTTCCCGCAAAAAGAGGCTTTGCGAGAAAATCGTCCACGCCCGATACGAGCGCCTCTTCCATAATGGCATCCCAGTTGTAGGTAGTGAGTATGACCGTCAGCTCATCCCTGCCATGCAGCCTCCTGATCCTTTTTGTAAGCTCTATCCCGTCCATTTCGGGCATCTTCCAATCCACAAATAGTATCTTATATGGCTGTGCCTGAGGGTTTGCCCTCTCGATGAGCATAAGGGCATCCTTGCCGGACAGACAGTACTCTGCCTCTACTCCAATGCGCTTTAGTACCATCTGCGCATGTTCGCAGGCGGTAATATCATCATCTACGACTAAGGCGCGCAGTCCCTCAAGTGCCGGTGTCTCAGCGGCCTCTGTATGTCTGCATAGCTTCAGGGGTATGGTGATCACAAATTCAGTTCCCTCCCCCTTCTTTGAAGCCACAGCTATGCTCCCCTCCATCATATCCACTATATTTTTGCAGATTGCCATGCCCAGCCCTGTGCTTCCGTAACGGTTGCTGCTTCCCTCCCTTTCCTTAGAAAAGGGCTCAAAAAGCCTCGGCAGATAGTCCTCCTCCATGCCAATGCCCGTGTCCTTTACCACAAAGCGTACATTTGAGTAATCCTCATTATCTCTGAGCTGTTCTACTGTAAATGTGATCTCGCCCTTCTCCAGCGTGTATTTTACCGCATTTCCAAGTATATTTATGAGCACCTGCTTCAGCTTCATGTCATCTCCGACAAAACATTCGTCTATATGCCCAAGCACGCTGCAGCTGAAGACGATGCCCTTTTCCCTGCACTGCGCGTCTATCATGGTATTTATCTGTTCCAGCATGGAGCCGAAGTCGAACTCTTCATTCTTCAGCTTCGCATGTCCGGACTCGATCCGGCTGATATCCAGGATATCGTTTATC
>JAGBNO010000017.1 GCA_017634355.1 Lachnospiraceae bacterium | reverse complement strand
TTTCATATCTGATGTCAGAGTAAATGATACCATTGTATCAGGATCATATTTTTCCACAATAACCATCCTCCCTTTTGAGTTTTTTCTATATTCAAGATTTGGTTTCGATATTATGCTGCTCCTTTGCCTTATCCCATACAAATTCCACTGAACTGATTGTGCGGAATTCGTCTTCACTTACTGTCCCTGGAGGGAAATAATCACTATTTGCCATTGAGACTGTTCCTGTTCCTGTTTTTCTTTTGTATTACTATTTTTGGGGTGGCATGTATAATAACTCTACTATGAAGTACCACGGAAATGAGCCCGAAACAGCTTCAAACCGTCTGGTATATATTTTCACCACGTTCAAAACACCCTTTCTTAAAACGGACTAGAGGGGGCTTAGAAAGAGATTTTGCCAACTAATGAATTAACAAGGCTCTCAAACTCTTGAAGTATGAGCCAGATGAACCTTGGAGTTTTGCTACCTAATGAATTAACAAGGCTCTCAAACCTCAAATTATACAAGAGGTTATCACCGAAACTCAAATACATTGGCTATGTATCGTTAATCCATCTCAATTATACAGCAATCCCTGTCCAAAAGGAACACCTTTTCACACGGCAGGACTGATTTCTGGACATTTTCTATATCCAGTAGACATATTTCCTCATATCTAAGGTCCGCATACAGCTCCTCAAGCTGCTCCTTTGTAAAATATGATTTCAGTGCTATGCATAAAAAGAAGCGAATCCCGCATATTCTATGTACAATCTTTATATAATTCAATAAGTTTTCCCTGCAATCCTCCGGATAACAATCTATTTTAACATCAAAGAGCTTAAATAATCCAATTGTATCTAAATTCAACGAATACTCCAGAGGATAAGGGATACTTGCAGCTATTCCATCTAAATAATCTACTATATGGGATGTTATCGATCCTATCTTTTCAATAAAAATGTCATCACTTTGCTCCTGCATCAGTCTATATAATTTTGAAAGTATCTTTTTATTATTACATTCGAGTGAAAAAGGATCCCTGATAATTTCCGCATTTTTTGAAAGACTAATTTGTCTATCCTGTTCAAAAAGCAAGAACCTCTCATCCCCACCAACGCTCTGTGCCCAAATATCGCTTAAAACAGTAGAATAATGCTCTTCAGATTCGAGTATCAGAATTAGCGGTCTATCCTTATCAAATGATATGTTAATGCCAAGTTTATCATATATTAGATTTATAATATCACCAGCCTCTCATCTGAATCCAATACATCATGATGTGACTCACCAAGGATAAACTCCATTTTAGAATACTGTTTTTCCGTAATCTTCAATGCCTGTATCAAACCCTCTATAGGCTTATTCTTCTTAATATTCGCAATGACTGCATCTGCCGCTGCCACATTCGGAACAAGCTTAATATATATTGACTCCTGCATCATCAAAAATCCGGATTTGATCAAATACTTTCTAAAAAGCCGATAATCTCTCACATTTGCCGCTGTAACTACAGGAAGGTCAAACATCACAAGCACTCTCATATATCTATAATTCATAATTATAAAACTTTATTAAAGAGATATCCTCGTCACTTATCGCATCAAATATACTCTTTGTATATAGCTTGATCGCATTACTTACATATTCATGCCTGCCTCCAATGATCACTATGTCCTGAAACAAAGCTAGTAACTTCATTTTCTCTTTGTGCTCAAACTTATCCGGTTTCATTTCATAAACCTTTCTGTCTACAAGCACACGAAAAGGCTCCATCAGGTCAGATGCCAGATTAAACGGATTAAACATATTATCATGAAATAGACCCAATTGTGTCAAATATCCACAAGAAACAATCTCACGGTTAAAAGAGGACAATATCAGAGTATATCCATAGTTTAATGCCGCATTAATACTGTTCTCATCCGTCCTCGTAGCTTCTCAAAGCGACATCCCCAGGCACCTGGACTAGCTCAATGCGCAAATAAAAGAGCCGGACGACGATATTGACAGTTCAATGAAGCAGGAAGAGAAACAAGCCGCCGCCTTGCTCCAGGGTATCCCCGGGATTGGGGAGATAAGCGCACAGGCGGTCATTTCAGTAATCGGAACCGATATGTCCCGTTTTCCAACGGACGCACATATTGCGTCATGGGCGGCCTGTGTCCAGGCAAAGTTCATGCTTAATCCGCACATACTAGTGTCCTGACACATTCTTATTTGAACTAATTGCTTGTCTGTTTTCCGTATGCTTCGTTGTCTTCAGTCAACGGTGCTCGCATCGCTTCCTTCCTCCGCCTCGCATACGAAAACCATCCTTCGCAATTAGTTTCAAAATGAATGTGCCAATACACTAGAAAAAGTATGTTAATGGCAGTTTGCGCTTTTTCACCTTAGCCAAAGGGGGTGTTTCAGAGTACATTGAAAAAGAAACCACTCTGTGCTGACATCCGCTCATTACATTTGCGGCAAGTATAGTTATGAAACTTCTGTCTGATTAACCGGATGGCACGAATCTTACGACATAAACATTGTTCATGCACCTTAACTATCATAGAACAAATATCTATAACAATGAAATATTAGCCAGCGAAGTGACAAAAATAATGAGGTTCATTCAGAAGCGCTTTAAGATAGATATTCCAACAGAGATTGAATACTCATGCCCTAAGAAACTGGCGAATGCGATAAACGAAGTTGGATCTGACTTAATCTCTGACGATGCAGATACAGAAAAACTCGGGAACTAAGATTCATTCTTTAATTTTCCATGACACAGTTTCCAATAATCTTTCAATACTGGACGAAGAAAGAGCTTCTATAGTTTCCTCTCTACTACAGGAAACGAGCAGTCTGCATCCCTATAAACATTCACCCCTACAGCCATGTCCAATCCACTCGGCTTCCTGTCATTTACCACAATCCTCTCTCCCATTGGCATATTAAAGAGAATCTGGTCATACCGTATACCATTCTGCTCAAGGAACTCCAAGGTCATTTCCTTATATTCATCCGTCCTTGATGTCAGAATTAAAATCACATCCTCTTCCGGTATCCCATCCAGATATTCTTTCGTCCCATCCAACAACGTGTCATGCCCGTCAATCTTATACCCATTATGCTTGACTATCGTTCCATCGAGATCAAATATCCAAGTCTTCGGAAGAGTGGATAATACAAGCGTATCACTTTGCCCTTCTCTCACGGCCTTACCTGCCTCTTCACTTCTTCTCATGTATTCCCGCCTTTAATTTCGATAGTGAGATCCGTATCTGACTCAAAGATGATTACGCCGAAAGTATGGCATCATTCAGATTTCTAAAATTACCATAAATCCTTCCCACTAAGCCTCGCCCCAATGCCGCCGCCAGGATGGTTAATTCTGAAATCATCTAGCGTAACATCCATCCTCTTACCGATTTCCAATGCAATCCCCTGAAGGACTATAAGATATACCGTTGTAGAGTTGTTCGGCACGATATCCCACTCATCTCCCTCGTTGATCAGGTGCATGATAAAACGCTTATCCAATATCTCAGCACTCTTGCAATGCTCCGTGAATGTCATAAGCCAGGTATCCGTTCCCCGATTTTTCAGTTGCTCTGCCAAGGCAACTGTCTCATGCGTATTCCCGCCCTTCGATAACAAGTAGACGATATCATTCTTGCCCACAATGCCGAGGTCGCCATGGACAGCCGTGTTAGTGTGCAGGAATCTAGCATCGATTCCCAGAGAATTCAGCGTCCCCACGAACTTCTCACAGATTGGCACGTTCTTCCCGAGACCGCTGGCTATAATCTTGCCTCCGTTCTTCAATGTCAAAACGCTTTCAGTTATTATCTCTTCATATGCTTCTATTGGTATTGACTCCAAGGAATCCACGATGGTATTGACTACCTCGCTGTAATAATCTATCACGCAATCCTCTCTCCTCTCCTAAATTCCGACATTTGTTTCTTTTTGCGCCGCTTCAGCCCACCTTGTATACATCAAATTATCTACAGTTCTTTATTCTCGATGTCTTCAATGATCAAATCTATCATCTCATCTTCCCTGTCTCCACAATACTTAATAGGATAAATTCCTTCCTTACGTCCAAGGTCCCTCACATCATCCCATATGTCTCCATATTGAACACGCAAATTCCCCTCTTTTTCCCCACCAAGATGAAGCACCGTAAGCTTTGCGTTTGTTTTTGATACAAGGTCCGTGAATCCGCTCCGCACACTGACCACATGCCGGAACAAAGGCGCATTCAGAATCAGCTCTTTTGTGGTAAGCACACATTCAATTGAGCCTTTTATCACGCAATCATAATCAAGCTTTCCGGAGTTGCAATAGACAGTGATTCCCATATCACTTAACTTCTCCGTCAATTTTTCCCAAAATGAAATCGGAATCCCCTTGTTTGTAAAAGCTGCAGGCGCTATTAAGACGGCTTTTTCATATTTAACCCAGTCAAGTCCCACCATTGCCTCCTCTGGCACCACCATATCACACGTTGCAGAGTGATCCGGCAGATCAAGGATCCTTCTTTCCCATACATTAATCAGGGGAAGCCCTGCAAAACCTGGGTCAATATGGACAAAAAAGTCCGGAAAAGAGGCATCAATGATGCATGGAATATGGCCATAGCGTATCCCATTGCTGTAAAAATTTCGGCTGACCGTGAAATAATATCTCAAAAACAATATCTCTTCGTCACTTAGGCCGAGAATTTCATCAACACCCTCAAACCACTCGACTGCTTCTGCCTGACTTTCTTTTGCGCAGATCAACAGGTTTTTTACCCCATGCGCCTCCTTATAGGCTTTCGACAATGCGGCTATAAAGACCGTATCCCCAAGATTGGCCGGCGAAACAATCAATTCTGTTCCAGAGGATTCCTTCAAAGTTTTTGCCAGAACCTGATAAAGCTCAAGCCCTCTGGCATATATATTGCATATTGAATCCAACCAGTCTAGCCGCCTATACCATCCCTGAATTTCTTGATTAGTCATTTTAGCGCCTCCTCAAAATAATATAACCCGTTGTAAAAGGCTCCGCAGATGGAGTCATAGTCTTGCCATGCGTAGGTGGTGAGCGAAAGCCAAATCACGGCGTGAAGCAGTTTGATCTCGTGCTCGTCACAGCCAGTGAGTTTGAAGAAATCCCCCTCCATATCCTCCCAGCCATTAGACTCGATTGCGAGCCTCACCTCGCCGGGGGCTAAGTCCTTTATCATTTCTCCGTTTACCACCGAATGGCCGCCGATATCCAATGAGAACTTCTTTAGGTTAAATCTGTCATAGTTACCGACTATCGAATAATACAGTTTTGCCCAATCATACCGTTCATCGCCGTAGAGCTCCGTGAAGCCAAAATAGCCACGAGGGTCAATCAGGATAGGGCTGCCATCATCCCTTAGCATGAGATTGGAAAATGTGCAATCCCCATGTATAAAAGAAAAACAATCACAGCGTAGACCATCTAATGCTTGTTCAAGCTCATCTCTGTGCCAAAACACATTCCGACACTCGCATCCGTTTACAACGATATGCTCCTCTCTGGCAAACGGCACAAGGTACTCAATCTCAGACAATCTCCGCATTGTCTTGCTAAAATATGCTTCTTTCATGCTAAAGGCATCTGATGGGATCTGCGAGCTGTCATGAAGTCCTTTCAGCGTATCGACCAGTTTCTCCAATATCCTGCGCTTCTCACTATACTCCAAGCTGCACTCATAGATATTGCGGCCTTTTATATACTCCATCTGAAGAGGAGCAGTGTTATAAATCTCAGGCATTCCAGTAATGTTCAGATTCCTTGCCTTCCCATACCAAGCAGACTCACGAATAGCAAGCTCGCATCCCTGCTCGTCCACTGGTTCCTTGGTAAGCACATCGCCATCAATCGTTATCCGGTTGAATGGTCTGGTCTTTACAGTTGCAAGTTTTTCATATTCTTCAAGCAATCCGAACTCATGAGTGCCCGCAAGAGAAAGCGTTTTGAAGGACAAGTGTTTCTCCCTCATCCAGCGGACAAGCTCCCCGCTCTCCGGAACGTCTACGAGCACTGATTTATCATGAAACAGGAAGAAACCTGCCACTCCAAAATCAAATGACCGTTCCTCGCTAAATTCTCCATCCTCATACTTCCAGCGACAGGGGAAGGCTGTGGATAGGCCAACATAATCACTATCTACCGAACATCCGTTTATATATTCATCTGGAAGTGAGAATGATTCTGGCAATATTAAATCAGACCATATGAGCATGAATGGCTCATCTCTTGGAATCAACTCAAGACTCTGCTTCACGCCACCACACGTTCCAGTACCACTCGCCTTAACAACTATGTATTTAACATCAGAGAACGAATTAAGATACTCTCTCAATACATCATCTTTATAGTCTCCAATAATAACAAAGCGAGCATCAGGATATTTCCTGAACAGATGGAAAAGCATCGGCAGATTATCCACCGGTGCCAGGGCTTTCGGTTTATTCTTTGTTAAATAGCCAAGCCTTGTACCTTTGCCGCCGGCCTGGACGATAACGTAGTTCATAATCTCTCCAATCAAAGATTTTTAACGAATTCACCCGAATATGGACAAGACCTTATTGGAGATAATTCCTTCCACAATCCGGTAAAAGTTTACAGTTAATCCTCCCCGTCCTTCGGAGCCTCTTCCTTAGCCTTCTCGCCCTCTTCGGCCGCATTGCCTTCTTCATCATCGGGCTTGCTTACCGGCAGGGGATCCGGTCCTTCCTTTTTGGGAAGTGCCTGAGCCTTTTCTTTTTCCATGAGTTCAGCATGCCTCTGCCTCTCTTTTTCCTCTATGGCGCGGACACGCTCTTCATTCTTTAAGCGCCTCTTCTCCTGTAGCCTTGCGACCCTGGCCCGCAGCCTGTCGAGAAGGAGGTAGAATGTCGGCAGCAAGAGCAGTGTAAGTATGGTGGAGGCTATGAGGCCGCCCACTATGACGCCCGCCATGCCCTGCAGGGAGCTACTGTCCTTGGACCAGCCCACTGCCGTAGGGACCATGGCAAGTATGGTCGTGAGGGTGGTCATAAGAATGGGGCGCAGACGCCCTGCACCTGCGTCCACAAGGGCTTCCACCGTGTCCATGCCGGATTCCTGATTCTGTATCGCCATGTCTATAAGGATAATACCGTTATTAACGACTATACCGGCGAGCATCAGTACACCCATGAGGGAAGTCATGGAAATCTTTGCATTTATGGCTAAAAGGAAAAGTATGGATCCCACGCCGGCAAAAGGTATACATGTCATTATCAGTATGGAGTCGGCTATGGAATTAAACTGTATGGCCATCACCATGAATACGAGGAACACGCCTATGAATATGGCCTGTCCTATAGCGGCGAATTCCTCCTGCATCATCTCGGTCTGTGCATCCGTCGCAAAGCTCACATCCGGATCCAGGACCATCTTATCAGCCTTCTCCTGCAGCACGTCAGTTACGGCATCCTTGGTAAGCGCAGTCATGGTGGCTGTGACAGAGGCCTGGTAAAGACCGTCCTTCCTCACCACGGTCTGGGGCGCAGAAGCGAACCTTACCTCCCCCACCTCAGTCAGGGGGACGCTAAGCCCCTGGGCATTCGTAAATGTCATTGCCTCCACGTCGCTGATAGTCTCAAAGTGACCACGGGGATATTCCACCGTAATGGTATAGGTATTGGAATCTATGGTCACATCCAGGGCATCCGAACCTGACATATTCACATAGACTAATCCTGCAAGCTGCATGGCTGAAAAGCCCTTTGCCCTGGCCATCACAGGGTCAATTACCACCTTAGCTTTCGACCCTGTCTCCGTCACTGAGGACTCTGCCCTGAGGACCCCTTCCGTATTCTCCATCAAACGGACCATTTCATTGGCAGTTGCTTTAAGCTTGTCCCTGTCTGTGGAAACGAAGTCAAATTCCTTTGTATTCGGGCTTCCCATGGAACTTCTCCCCATGGAAGAGCCTGCGCTCGCCGTGGCCTCAAAAAGATTTGAAAAGCCCTTCAATTCCTGATTCCACTTATCGACTATCTCCTGAGTGGAAAGGGGGCTGTCGTCACTTTTATTGGCGGTAATGGTGGCTGAAGCGCTCGTTCTGGCAATGGTGACAGAGTAGTCTTCTATCTCCTCTGCCGCCATGACGAATTCCTCCAGCTTTTTTACTTCCTTATCCATCTCTTCAATCTTTAAGTTCGGCCTGAATGCCAGGGAGACATTCACTATTCCCTCGTCTGTCTGGGTCATAAGCTCAGTCCTAAGGAACCTGGCAAGGCTTATCGTGACTATGAGCACCAGTATGGAGACCAGGAATACCGTCTTCTTCCACTTAAGCACAAACCTCAGTACCTTGGCATAGTGCTTTGACACCCAGCGCAAAAACCTCGTCATGGGTATGTCCTGCTTCTCTACTGGCTGGTATGCCATGAAGCATAGGGGTATTATTGTAATAGCGGAAATCAGTGAAGCAATCAGGGCAAATATGATGGTATAGCCAAGCTGCTTAAACATCTGGCCCGAAAGCCCCTCCATTAGGGAAAGCGGCACATACACAACAACAGTCGTTATGGTAGAGCCTATGACGGAGTTCAGCACTATGGAAGTGCCCTCATAAGCGGCTTCCTTAAATGAGGATGAGCTCTGCCGCTGCCTGAAGCACATCTCTATAACCACAACGGCATTGTCTGTCATCATACCGACGGCTATCATCAAGGCTCCCAGGGTAACGACATTCAAGTTTAATCCCGCAAGCCACATACAGACCAGGGTGGCCATTATGGATATGGGCATGGAGCTGCCCACTATGAGCGAAGCCTTCAGGTCGCCGAAGAATACTAATAATATCAGCATGGCGAGAAGGACTGCCTCTAGCACCGTTTTACCGACGCCGGTGAGCCTTTCCATTATGGTGTCGGCAGAGTCCCTTATGACCGTGAACTCCAGGTCCGGCCGCTTCACCCTTAGTTCATCCAGCACCTTATTCACAGCCCTTGAAAGCGTGACTGCGGAAGCTGACTGCTTTCTCTGTATCTCTAAGCTTACATTATTTTCACCCATGTAACGGGAAAGCGTATTCTTCTCAGAAACCGCATAGCGCACCCTTGCTACGTCGGCTAAGTGTATGACCTGTCCGGTCCCTGTAGTGATGGGAACCTGCTCCAGTTCAGGCAGATTCTCGTATTTCACCTCCGCATTTAAGTTTAATTTCTGGTCGCCATATTCGGCAGTGCCTGCAGGCATGGAGAAATTGACGGCCACAATGGCATCTACCACCGACTGTACGCTGAGCCCGTACTGCTCTGTATATTCGGGGATGAGCTCCACGCTGATATACTTCTCATCCCCGCCATTAATGGTGATATCCGCAACTGAGCTTATCTTCCTAAGCTCCGGCTCTATATCGTCCTCCACTTCCTGCAGCACATCCGTGCCGCCCCCCGTCGAGGCTACGGAAATATTCATATCCGCCATTGCGCTGGTATCTATCTCTATAATGGTAGGGTCCTGGCAGTCGTCCGGGAGGTCGTTCCTTATCCTGTCGATGGCAGAGCGCACATCGCTGTATGCATCGTCCATGTCTATGCCATAGTCAAACTGCATCATGACATAGCCTGAATTCTCGCTTGAATTCGCAAAGGCATTTTTTAAGCCGGATATGGACTCGCAGGCCCCGGATATCTTGTCCGTCACGAGCTCATCCAGTTCCTCCGGAGATGCGCCCGGATATACGGTATATACAACGAGCACCGGTATGGACATATCGGGCATGAGCTGCAGTGAAATACTGGTAAGCGCCGTCACTGAGAATACTGCCAGAGCCAGCACCATTACGACTACAGCTACAGGCTTATTTAATGAACCCTTTACAAGCCATTTCATCTCACGCCCGCCTCCGTACTCTCCACCATAGCGGCTCCTGCCCTCGCAAGGGCCACATCCCGGATATCCTTATCCTTTGCGGCATCATCAAGGGCCGCAGTGCTTTCCGTGCTTTCTGCGCTATCTCCATTGCCCTTAGGCCCAGTACCGGCGACCTTTATCTCAGCGCCGTCCTTTAGCTGCGCCGACCAGGTAGACACTATCTCGTCGTCCGCAGAAATGCCCTCGCTTATTTCTACTCCACGGTCATCCGATATGCCCGTGGAAACATTGCGCCTAATTGCCTTATTGCCCTCATTCACATATACAAAGGCCTGCTCTCCTTCGTAATATACACAGTCCATGGGCAGCACCAGCGCATCCTTTGACTCCCTGGTCACTGTCCTTATGCTGACATCGGAGCCATTTACCAAGGTGTCTACATCGTCGTCCAGCACAGCCTCCACCTTGAAGAGCCCTGTGGAGGAATCCAAAGTGTCGCTGACAAGTGTTATCGTAGCATTGTACTCCGCGCCATTCTTTATGACGATGGCCGAATTGCCCACAGCCAGATTAGCCCTGGTCTCCTCTGCCACATAAAATGTGATCTTATTTCTGGCATCGCTCTGTATCACATAGGCCTCTACAGACGGGGATGTCATATTGTGGAGGGATACATTGATCTCCGTGATGGTTCCGCTGACAGGCGCCGAAACCTTGGTATAACCTAAGTTCATCTGAGCATTTTCCAGCCCCGCTTTCGCCTGCTTAACTGACGCCTCCGAATTTGTGAGGGAGGAATCTGCCCCCACTACTGACGCATTGACACCATAGAGGGTGCTGTTTATCCCATAGAGCTCATAGTCTTCATATTGCTTTTCCGCAAGCTCTATCCCCTCGCCGCCGATATAATAGTTCAGCTCCGCAGAGCCCGCTGAATTCTCCGCTATCCTTATATTCCTCTCCAGGATGTCCATATTGTTTTCCAGCTGCTCCTGGGAATTCTTTGCAGATGTATATGCCGATTCCGCACTAGTTACGGCCGATGAGAGGGAAGCCGCGCTGGCATAGCCCCTTCCCGCAAGCCATGTGTCGGCGGCCGTCTTATCTGTCCTCGCCCTCCTCCGGTACTCGTTCTGCAGGCTCCTAAGGTCGTCCCTTGTATCCTTTGCCTTTTTCTTGGCATCCTTAGCATTATCCAGATTGTCCTCGGCTATCTTTAACTGGTCTTCCGCATTCTCTGCCTGGTACTGGGCGCTCTCATAGGCGTACTTTGCCTGCATCTTGCCCACCCTCGCCTGCTCCACGGCATAGTCCAGCTGCTTCTCGGTAGTCGAGATAGTTCCTATGGTCTGCAGCCCCTGGGCGTGTGCCGATGCAGTGGCCGCCGTCTGAGCCGTAAGTCCCGCCTGTGCGCTGGTCAATGTGGCCTGGGCCTGCTTTAGCGCGATCTGCGCAGACTTATCGTCTATCGTAAATAGCAGGTCGCCTTCATTAACGTGGTCCCCAACCTCAAAATTCTTCTGTGTCACTTCCCCTGACAGTTTCGGGATTACAGTCACCGTGCTGTCCGCTTCCACCGTAGCGGAAAAATTGGAGCTTATCGCAACAGAGCGCCTCTCCGGCGAAATCGTCTCCACATCCAGCACTATGCCCGCTTCCTCCGCGCTCAGAGCTTCAGCTTCGCTATTCTTCCCAAAAGGGGCACAGCCGGAGAGCGAGCTTGTCCCCAAAACAGCCGTTAAAAATAACGCCCCATAGCGTCTTATCATCCTGTTCCCTGTCCTCATTTACTTTCCTCCCTATTACGCAACTTCCCGTAATATCTGCGGCGCTTCTATTACGCGACTTTACATAATATCCGAACGAGCCTGTGCGCCGTTCCAAAAATCCTTATGGATTTTATCACAAGAGCACTTCAAGATACAATAGCCTGAAAAGCCCTATATTGCTATAATTTTTACTGAAAATAGTTTACACTGATTACTATTTTTTAGCTAAAATTTTCCCCTCCTCAACAGCTTGTATTTAATCCACTCCATTTATCCAGATATTGTAGGAATCTGCGGCCATTTTATTCCATTGGCAAAAAGCCTTGAAAAAAATGCTATTGAAAAAAATATGCTTCTTATGTTACTTTATTGACTATGTCCATGCGGCAGCCCATATAAAGCCCAAAAAACAGGGGGCTGGGGGTTTACCTTAAAACAAAGGAATGTAGTAAGTGAAATGTTTTATACCAGAGACGAGAGTGCGCCGGAATATATCAATGAGGCAATTACGGCGTTTGAAAAAATCATAAATGACAGGAGCTCGAATATTTTTGAAGAGCTGAACAGGCTGTCCAGGGGGGAGCAGATGCTCTTAAATATACTCTTCTGCAATAAAGCCCCCATGACCCCCACCGAGATAAGCTCTGTCATGAAGGCCACAAAGGGAAGGGTGTCGGCCATATTGAACGCCCTTGAGAAAAAAGGCCAGATCGAGAGGACTGTCCTTTCGAGCAACCGCCGGAATGTACTAGTCTCTATCACAAAGACCGGAAAGAAATATGCAATGGCAGAGATGGAAAAGGAGTTCCGCCGCATGAAAAAGATATTCGAGCTCATGGGCGAAACTGACACAAAGGATTTCGTGAGGCTTTGCCAGAAGATGACAGCGATATTTATAGAACTGGAGAAGTCCCATGATTAAGGAGGCCTATATGTCATCTCATTGAATAGTCCACTATGGACAGGTCCAGGTCCACTGCCCCGTTTATGCCGTCAACCGTTCCGCTCTGCGAATACTGCCACATGGTGAAGCGGTAGGGGAATACCGTCTCCTCGTCAGTGTCGAATAGCCACCAGTCGTAATCCTGTATCAGGGAGAGGTCCAGGTGGTAGGCAAACTGCTTCTTTGTGGCCCCTATCATAGGCGTGTAGCCATAGGCCTTCACGGTGTCGCAGAAGGCCCGCGCTATGGCCGACATCTCCTGCTTGGTCAAAAACTGCGTCCTGTAGCTGTCGTTCAGCACTTCTTCTGTGTCGAATACTATGGGGTAGGTAACCTCATGCCCCTGTATGGCCGCTATGCAATAATTGGCCTCTTCCACGGCCTCCATCACATTCACTGCCTGGGAATAGAAATATACCCCTGCATGTATGCCGTTTACAGAGCAGCCTTCCAGGTTTATCTTAAACTCATCGTCAATGGACACCTTCCCTGAACCATAGCCCCTGGAGCCCATGCGGAGCATGGCAAAGTCTATGCCCGATGCCGCTACCCTGCCCCAGTCTATGGTCTTCTGGTATTTGGACACGTCTATACCCCTGAAAGAGCTCTTCTTTCCAAGGGGCGCATAGTCCTTCCACTGCCCGTCCATCCGGAAAGCATCCTTTAAATAGGAATTGGGCTTTATTCCGCTCTCTACCTCGGCAAACATGGCGGCCCCGTCGGAGAGCTGGTTCACATCAAAGAGATTTTCTGAGATAGACCCCCTTATGTCCACCTGGTTTTCGGAAAGAACGGCCTCATTTTCCGACAGGCTGTTTTCGGAGAGAGCCCCAAAAGCCTCATCTTCCTCAGAGGGGCCGCCCCCGTCTTCTTCATCCTCCCTGTAGACCCTGTCGTCCTGCCCCGCAGGCCTGGCTGTAGGTATGACCGTGCTCTCATCTTTCGGCTCGTCATACATGTGCCAGAAATTCAGTTCGTCGCTGACCCTTTTACCGTCACTCTCCAATTCAGACAGCGGGATTTCCCCATCTTCAGCCGCACTTAGGTTTACCTTTCCGCTTGTTACCTTCTGCTCCTTTGCGGGCTTTTTATTGGTCATGAAAGTAAGCAGCAGCACGAGAAGCACTGCCGACACTCCCGCTACGCAGCCCAGGACAAACCTTATGCGTGTCCTTGCGCTATCTACATATTCATCTTCATTGCCCTTCAACATAGACATAGATGTTTCAACCTATCTCTATCACTTCCCCTGCTCTCGCAAAGGAGGCTATGGGGCAGCTTTTCTTTATCTTCTCTTCCCATTTAAGGAGGAAGCTGTCATCGTGGTCAGGGGCATGATGGGTAAAGAGGAGCTTCTTAAAGCCCGTGCCGGAAAGGAGCTCCAGCGCAACCTCCGGAACTGAATGTCCATATCCCCTGCATTTATCATACTCTTCAAGGGAATACTGCCCATCATATATAAGCAGGTCCGTATCCTTTACAAAATTCCTCACTTTCTCCATGTCTGCGCCCGTGTGCTCAAAATCTGTGAGATATACGAGGGACATATCCTTAAAGGAGAGCCTGAAGGCGCTGCTGCCCCCCGGATGTTGGACCTCCAGCGTGTCTATATGCACTGCTCCTAAGTCAAAAGATTTATCTAAATAATGCATATAGGTATCGGCAGGGTAGGCGCCTATGCCCAGCGGCCAGTACGGCGGCGAGAAAAGCCTGTCCATGGCCTCGGATATGCTTAATCCCTCCCTGGGCGCGGCATACATATCCAGCCTCCTACCTTTCTCGCTGAGGGGCTTGAAAAAGGGAAGCCCCAGAAGGTGGTCTATATGCATGTGGGTAAAAAGGATGGAGATATGGCTATGGGGCAAGGCCTCAGCGCCTACTATCCCATTTCCTGCGTCCAGGTACAGTTCTTCCACCTGTGCCGCATCCCCTTTCCCGCTCTCTTTAGCGCTGCTTCCCTCATCCCTGCCGCTGTCATGCGCTACTACTCTTATGCAGGAAGTCGCAGAGCCGAATATTCTATACTTCTCACCGCACACGGGGACAGAGCCCCTGGTCCCAAGCACCGTTACAGTCATTTTTCCCAAACTATTCTCCATTGGCCGCTTATACCCTCATTCCGACAGTTCGTAGGTATGCAGGAAGATTTTTTTCTGTATGATATAGATGTCGCTTATGTCGTCCACCCTTATGGCCATATAATCCCCCTCCCTGCCGAGGAAGTAGTTGTCCCTGTCGTAGACAGGGTAGATTTTGGTCCTTTTTTCAAGAGGTCTTGCAAAAATCTCCATCCCCTGCCTGGGATAACAGATATGAGCCATCTCGTCTATGCTAATAAATTCCTCTTCCGGCAGTATCTTGACCTCCGGAAGGAATATGGTCATCTGCGAGAATATATCCAGCGGTTCGTCCGTTGCTTCATAGGAGTTCTCGAATTTCTTCCTGTTTATATGATAGACCTCCCCCTGGCTGCCTATCATGATATATGTGTCCTCATCCGACGATATCTCAATGCCGGACTCATTTTCCAGTGTCTTTATAACAAGCCTTCCGCCTGACGGGCAGATATCAGTGGACTTCACGAAGGACCAGGGTATGCGGGCTTTCCTGTATTTCGGGAGCCCCTTAAGCTCCGCCTCATGCAAAGACGCATATTCATCAGCCACGATCTCTTCACAGTCCTCGAAATAGGAAAGCGACATACGCATGAAGTATTCAGACAGGTCGTGGAGATTCCTCTCCTCTATATGCACCCAGAGCGTAGCGGCCGTTATCCTGCCGTATGCCCTCTCCCCATCGCCCTTGGTAAGGCCGGCCTCCGACAGGATGTACTGCATGAATTCTATGGCCCTTACATGGCTGGTCCTGCTATAGAAACAGGCGCAGACCTCGTCATGGCTCCTCCAGAAGCACAGAAAAAGCTTAAGCCCTTCCGGATATTCAGTTCCTGAAAGCACTTCTTCCAGTTCCTTTTCCTGCGGCTCTTCTAAAGGCGCATTTTTAAGCCCTGCGCATAGTAGCCCCTTCTCTATGTTCCAAAGGAAAGAGGTGCCCTCAGGGAAAAAATCCGACTTAATAGTCCCGCTTATATTCTTAAACTCTTTGTCCATGCTCCCCCCTAATACTGAGTCTGAACTATGGCATTGCAAAGCCTATGTACTAAAGCTTTATGTCGAAGGGCTCTCTGCCATAAGCTGTATGACGGCCTTCACGAAGGATGCCGACTCAGCCCCTGCGTCCGTGAAATGTAGTATGAGGCGGTCTTCCCGCTTCCCTACGATCTTGGAATAAAAAGTTCCCGCTGAAAGCCGCTTCTCGGCCGGAAATACCTCCACATTGGAATATACATTTAAGGGCAGCTCTGTCTCATCAACCCTTACAACGGCCCTCTTTTCAGATATTTTTAATAATCTCGCATTTACGAAGTCCCCGCTCACCATCTTGCCGCTAAGAGGATGCAAGTGCAGCTTAACTTCCCTGTCCACATTGTAGAATATGGCCGAGCTGTCTTCTGAACTATTGAGGCTTAGCCCATATTCCCCTCCTATGCCGGTAATTTCGTATATATGTATGGGATTCTTAAGCCCCTTTGCAGAAACCACAGCATCGCTGTCTGTAAAGACCTCTGCCACTGTATTGCCTATTATCTCTTTAGATGCCAATACCTGACCGCCCACGCTGCAACTCTCTATTCTGGAGCACTCGTTAACGGTGCTGCCTATTACATTGTAGCGCATGACCTTTTCTGAGCCTATGTTCCCTACAAAGACTTCCCCGTAGTGCAGCCCTATGCCCATCTCCAGCTGGGGATAGCCCTTCTCTGCGCAGAATTCATTTACATTCACCATGGCATTCTGCATACCTATAGCTGCGGCTACGGCATTGTCCGTCTGCTTCTCAGACTTAATCGGGGCACCGAAAACGGCAAGCAGCCCATCCCCCAAAAATTCTATTACGGTCCCGCTGTATGTTGATATTATGTCAACCATTTTCGTAAAATAATAGTTCAACAGGGCAGTGACCTTCTCAGAGTCCATTTTTTCAGAAAGGGATGTGAAGTTCCTTAGGTCCGACATCATTATGGTGGCCTTCCGCTTCTCCCCTCCTAGCGAAGCGTCTTCGCCCTGGTTTAAGATGAGGTCCACCACATCGTCAGAAAAATATCTGGAAAAGACCCTGTGCAGCAGTTTATTCCTCGCTTCCAGCTGCTCATTTAACCTCATTATCTCCTTTGCGACCCTTATTTCTGAAGCCTGTTTCTGAAGCTTCTCCTCATAACGCCTGGTATTTTCATGCTGCCAGGCCGTATGTTCTATCCTCTTTATTTCAGAGGGCAAAAGAACCCTGTGCACCACCACCATGGCCCCATGGCCATAGCACTCCTCGTCCAGCTTCTCATCCCTCTCCTGTACCGCAAGAAAAAGCGGAACTCCGGCCAGACTGTCCTCGTCCTTAATACTCTGTATGCAGTCGAAATTATCCTCTGCCGCCATCTCATAACCCATTACTATGAGGGACGGAAATGCCACAAAAGATGTCTCGGATCCCTCCACTACTTCCTTTATGGCCTTTTTCATGGCATCAAAAGAGAGCAGGCAAACAGCCCTCATACTGCCGGAGCTGTTGACCTGCCTCTGATTCGCTATCATTTCTTTCCTGTCATTGCCTATTAACCAGACCGCTAATTCCAATTCCTATGTCTCTTTTCCTGTAAATCTTGTAACTACTGCCCGCTATGCAGATCCCTCCAGTTCTGCACTATCTTTAAGGGTATCTTCAGGCTGGAGGATATCTGTAAGGGCGACTGTGCCCCGTGATCCCTGATATAGTTCCTTATAGTCTGGAAGTCGTCATAATTCTCGGCTCCGCAGGTCACGCACCTATATACGCCCTCATTGCTGGTCGGCTTCACCTCAGCCCCGCAGTGTATGCAGCTGGCAGGTATGCGGTTAAGCGTATACATATCCGAAGCCTGCATCCCCCGCCTGAATTTTGCCGCAACAAAGCGGTTCTCCTTAGCCACAGGCTGTACGAAAGATGAACTGCTCTTTTTCTTAAATGGGTCCTGCACGAGTATAGGCGCGGCGCCAACCCTGGGCTTACTCGCCACAGATCCTTTATCCTGCGGGTTTGTCTGAATGACAGCCTTTTTCACGGGAGGGACAGCCTGCCCTGCCTGGATCTTTGGAACACTTTTCGTATCCGTGGCAGCCTTAGCAGAAGTCTGTACAGTCGGAGCCGCAGCAGACGGAGCTTTAACAGGAACTTGTGCTGTCGAGGCCACAGCAGAGGCAGCCTTAGTAGGAGCCTGTGCGGTCGGAGCCGCAGCAGATGTAGCTTTAACAGAAACTTGTGCTGTCGAGGCCGTGGCAGGGGCAGCAGTTGTAGGAGTCTGTGCGGTCGGAGCCACAGCAGAAGCCACCGTAGTAGAAGTCTGTGCAGTCGAAGCAGCAGAGGCAACCGTTGTAGGAGCCTGTGTATTCGGAGCCGCGGTAAAGGCCGTCTTAACTGGATTTGTCCCCATTTTTTGGGCATTGGGACGCATACTGTATGCGGCAAGCCCGCCCTGCTTATTCTGTATCTGGCCAGGGGCGGCGGCAGTTCTATTCACATTCGAATTCTGAACAATCTTACCATGGGCGCTCTGCATGAGCATTCCATGGGCAGTCTGTATGGGCGTTCCCTTGGGATTCTGCGTCAGTGAGCCATGGGCGCTCTGTATAAGCGAGCCATGGGCATTTAACAGAGAAGCCCCGTAAGCATTATTTAGCTTATTTAAGACAGCGCCAGAAGCCGGCTTGCCTCCAGCTTTAGGCATAATGGGCGCAGCCGGCTCCGGTGCTGTGCTCCCTTTTTGGAAAATCCTCTCCGCCTCCGCCTTCTCGTATGCAATAGAGCCCAGCGGCTTCCCCATCCCGCCTTTAAAAGGCTCCAGCTTAGACTTCAGTATCTCAACGGACTTTTCCGGACTCTGGGAATAAAAGATCATCTGGACATTATTCAGATAGAACTTGAAGGCGTCATTCAGCATTGTGTCGTCTATATTCAAGGGGAAGATATCCCTGCCGTATGTCAGGGCGCAGTCCACCTCCTTTTCCACCCATATAGAGCCCTGGGCGTGCTTGGAAAAAATAATAAGGAAAAGTGAGCAGTTCTCTATTGCGTGCACTATTTCCCTGGCATAACTCGACCCCGCAGGTATGCTTTCAGGCGCCTTCCAATAGTCCACTTGCAGACTGGAAAGCAGGTCCGTGACATATTTCACAAATTCCATGTCTGCCGTGCTATAGCTTACAAATACATATCTTTTCCCAGTATAATCCATCTCGTCCTCTTGAATTATAGTTCCTTACTGAGCCTCATATCATCTAATTTCAGTGCCACCATGGCCCCCAGGGAGTTCATGAGCTGCACATGCTTGGCAGTAAATTGTATGCAGTTCCCGTTTTCATCCAGGGCATTTATGAGCTGCAGCACACCCTGCAAGCCATGGGTCTGCATATAGAGGGGGATCACCAGCATAGAATGGGTCCTGTAATTATTGCTCTGGTCATACAGAAATGTTCCCTCGAAGTCATATTCCTTCGCATAGTAGACATCCCTGATATTGAGGGTCTGCCCTGTAATGGCCGCATAGGCGCAGACATATTTCTTTTCCATGGGCACGGGGCGTATCTTGTCAGCGCCGGCCGCATAGCCCATGTCCACGCCCTTGGACCTGGTGATGAGATGCCTGAATATGAGGCAGTCCTTGCCGGGAGTATAGAAGGTCCCCCCGTCGCAGTCCGTTATCAGCATGGCCTGCTTGATGACAGCCGCATACAGCAGCTCCGGCTTAATATACTTTGTCAGCACCGTTGGGAAATTTATAATGGGATTAATATCATTTTTCATGAGAAAACCAAACCTCGTAAATAGTATTATTACTCGTCCCTTGCATCTTCTTCGCACAGAAGCTCATATTTCTTCTGGAGCTTCTTAAAATCCTGGATGGTTTCGCAGTCTTTTAATTCAATTAAAATTTTCTGCCTTTCCAATTTCCCTGCCAGCTTTTCCACCACCTCTGCTGTATTCGGCATGGCCATCCCTCCCTTAAATCAGAAAGCATTCTTTCATCCGGCAGATCCGCATAGCCACTCTTATATAGAGATTATCGTCTTTTTCAGGGCATAAATCAAGCATTATCCACTATGTTCTATCAGATGTACATGTTATGGATAAAATGAGGCCTCTATGCCCTCATAATCCCCGCCCTGTTCCGAAAGCCCTCTTAGCAGTTCCTCCGCCCTTTCCTGCCCCAGGATAAATGATGCGGTGCTTAAGGCATCCCCGTCCAAGGAATGTCTGGACACTATTGTCACGCTTTGAAGGCCGCTGTCCGAAGGATAGCCCGTCCGCGGGTCCAATATGTGGTGGTATAGCCTTCCTTCATAGCGGAAGAAACGCTGGTCAGAGCCTGAGGTGACTACTGACCTGTCTATGACTTCCAGCGAATCCAATACCTCCCCGTTTCCGGAAAAGGGCTTCTGTATGCCTATACGGAAGGCTTTTCCAGAGCTATTAGCCCCTATGGTGAGGACATTCCCTCCCAGGTTGATTATGGCGCTCTTTACACCCTCGGAAAGCAAATAGTCCTTTATCCTGTCGGCTATATATCCCTTTGCTATCCCCCCCAGGTCCACCTTCGCTTTTGGGTCTTTGAGCCTTATGCCATTATTCTCAGGCTCAAAGACAATCTGCCTGTAGTCCACATGGCTTAAGGCCTCTTCTATGGCTTCCTTTTCGGGCGGCTTTCCCTTCCCGCTCTTAAAATCCCAGAGGAGGCTCACAGGATATATGGTAACATCAAATATGCCATCTGTTATCTTTCCATACTCATAGGCCTTCCCCAAAAGCTCAAAACATTCATCCGACACCTGCACGGTCTTTCCCTCTGACCTGTTTAATCTCCCTATATCAGATGTGGCTATGGTCGCTGAAAAGAGCCTTTCATACTTTCTGCACAGTTCAAAAGCTTTATCTAAAAGCCCCCTGTCCTGTTTATCATATATCTGTATGACGGCAATGGTGTCCAGCACAAAATCAGATTTAGAAATGGGCTGCGTAGAACCGCAGCCCATAAATATGGTCATTAATGATATGAAGGCAAAAAGTATCCCTATTAAACCGGCTAAAGCTTTATGCCACATTGTCGCCCGCAAGTATTTACCCAAGCTTGGTTATCACCTTCTTCGGGCACTTGTTCGCACAGATCCCGCAGCCCACGCACTTATCGTAGTCAATGTGGGCTATATTGTCCACTACATGTATGGCATCCTTGGGGCAGTTCTTCTGGCAGAGCCCACAGCCTATGCAGCCTGCAGAGCAGACCTTCATGACAGCAGGCCCCTTGTCCTTCGAAGAGCATTGCACCGCATACTTGCTCTTCTTCGGCTTCATCTCTATCATATGCCTGGGACAGTTCTCTATGCACTTACCGCAGGCCTTGCATTTCTCAGGATCTACGACTGCTATGCCATCAATAATGTGTATGGCGTCAAAAGGACAGACCCTCACGCAGGTCCCGCCGCCCAGACAGCCGTAGCTGCAGGCCTTAGGGCCGCCGCCGGGGGTCATGGCCAGCATCTTGCAGTCCATCTGCCCTGTGTAAATATGCTTGTCCTTGGCCTTAGTGCATGTGCCGGAGCATTTTACGAATGCCACCTTCGGCTCCTCTGCGGAAACGCTCTGGCCCATGATTTCAGCTATCTTATTTGCAACACTGTCTCCGCCCACGGGGCAGCCGTTCACCGGAGCATTTCCCTCTACTATCTCATGCGCCATAGCCGCACAGCCTGCCTGCCCGCAGCCGCCACAGTTGGCCCCTGGCAGCGCATCTAGTATCAATGTCTCCCTCTCGTCCACCTCCACTGCGAACTTCTTTCCGGCAACTCCTAGGAATATGCCCACAAAGAGCCCCACAGCCGTGACGCAGAGAGCTGAGACCAGGATTCCTATAACCATGGAACTTATCCTCTCTTTCCTGTATCAAAAACAAATGTTCCCATAACTATTTCTAACCTTGCCCTGTAAGTATCCAAAAAGCCTCTCCCACCTTGCTTAAAGGCCCTTTGACCGGTCCATCCGGCCACTATTTCAGCCCTGAGAACCCACAGAAAGCTATGGCCATAAGCGATGAGATGAACATAGTGAAGGGAAAGCCCTCTACCGCCTTCGGAATACGGTTGTACTTCATCTTCTCCCTAAGGCCCGCCAGTATGGTAATGGCCACAGCAAAGCCCACAGAGGTGGCAAAGCCGTTTACTATGCCCTGTATGATATTGTAATTATTCTGCACATTAAGGAGCACTGCGCCCAGAACTGCGCAGTTGGTGGTAATGAGCGGCAGATAAACGCCGAGCGCGCTGTAGAGCGCCGGCATGGATTTCTTCAGGAACATCTCCACAAACTGCACGAGGGCCGCAATTACCAGGATAAAGACTATGGTATTTAAGTACTCCAGCCCCAGGGGATGCAGTATGAATGTATAGATGACGCCGCAGATTATGGAGGACAAGGTTATTACGAAGATAACAGCCGCCCCCATGCCTGTTGCAGTCTCTACCTTCTTGGACACGCCAAGGAAGGGGCATATTCCCAAGAATTGGGACAGGACCACGTTGTTAATAAGCATAGACATTACAAGAATGCCTATGAGGGAAGTATTGCTCATGATTCACCCCCTTTATTTTCCGTCTCTGCGTGAAATGCACTGCCATCCTTTTCGGCAGGCCCTGCGGTCTCTTTTGCAGGCTCTGAGTCATTCTTTTCAGCCTCTGTGCCGGCCTTAGAAGCTCCTTCTCCTGCGTCTTTGCCAGGCTTTTCATCCACTTTTTCGCCCACATGTCCCGCTTCGGTCTCCGCCTTTTTTTTCTCAGGCTCAGCAGCAGCTTTAACCGCTCCTTCTGTGCTATCTTTGCCAGCCTCCGGTTTTGCGGCAGCGACAGCCGCAGCGCCTTCTGAAGCCTTCTTCACAGCAACGCCTGCAGCTTTATTCTCCGCTACGGTCTTCTTTATATCGGCGGCCGCGGCCTCCAGAGGCCTCATCTTCCCCGCACAGTTCACGGCGAAGGCGCAGCCTGAGCAGACCGCCCCCTCCTCGTCCGTATGGGTGACATTGAGCCTCACGCCTTTCTTTGCCTCTATCGTATTGATAATGTGCGCCCTTATCGTGATCATCACCGCCAGCACAAGGAAAGCTCCGGGGGCCATGACGAAGATGGAAGGCATATAGTCGGGAAGATTGCCTATGGTATGCCCAAAAACGGCTCCCGCGCCAATGAACTCCCTTATAGCTCCGAGTATGGTGATGGCTATAGTAAAGCCCAGCCCCATGCCTATGCCGTCAAAGAGGGCAGCCACAGGCGCATTCTTGGAGGCGTATGCCTCAGCCCTGCCGAAAATGATGCAGTTAACCACTATGAGCGGAATATATATGCCGAGCTGTGCATACAGGTCCGGCGTAAAACCGGCCATAAGCATATCCACTATGGTAACAAATGAAGCTATTATTACTATAAATGCCGGTATGCGTATCGCATCCGGTATGACCTTGCGCAGCAGCGCAATGAAAAGATTTGAAAGTGTAAGCACCACCGTAGTGGACAGCCCCATGCCTATGCCGTTCATGGCAGATGTCGTTACCGCCAGCGTGGGGCACATTCCCAGCACTATCACCAGCGTGGGATTCTCCCTTATTATCCCGTTAAAGAGCCTCTCAGCGGGAGTATTTTCTTTCAACATAATTCCCTCCAGATCACTTTTTATATAATATCAGGATGCCAGCTTATCCCTGAAATAGGCGAGGCCCGCATTTATCCCCCTGGTAACGCAGCGGGAAGTAAAGGTTGCGCTGGTAATACTGTTTATCCCATCTTCACCCAGATTGAATTCCGTATCGCCGCTCTTGCCATAGAACTGAGGAAGCCAGGCGGGGTCGGTCTGGGCCTTCATGCCCAGCCCCGGCGTCTCTGCTATCTTGGTAATGGATATGCCCTGGATGGAGCCAGTCAAGTCCACTCCCATGGAGAAGGATATGTCCCCGCCGTAGCCGCCGTGGCTGGTCACATTTATCACATATCCCACGGTGCTGCCACTTGCATCTTTAGCCTCCTGCACATTGTCTATCTGTGCATTATAGTCTCCGGATGCTATGGAGATAGCGGCCTCCTCTGTAGTGACGCCTGTGTCCACAAATTCCTCCGCGGAGGACATCACTGAGCGGTAGGCCCTGTCCAGAGTAAGCTTCTGCTGCACCTTTATGGGTTCTAAGGTCACTGCGTGCACTACCCCAAGAAGGAGGCCAAATACACAGGCTATGGCCGTCATTATGCAAGTATTCTTGACCGTTGCGCTCATGCCTTTCCACCCCCCTTCTTAGGATCCACATAGCCGAAGTGCCTGAGCGGTGCCCAGCGCTCTATCAGAGGCACGAGCAGGTTTCCCAAGATGATTGCGTACGACACGCCCTCGGCTCCGGATGCAAAGACACGGAAAACACCTGTCATTATGCCACAGAAAACTCCGAATATTATCTTGCCCTTGGTGGTAATGGGGCTAGTCACATAGTCGGTCGCCATGAAGAATGCGCCCAGCATAAGGCCGCCGCCGGCCAGGTGCGCAGTCACATAGTAAGCGTTCATCCCCTGCCCGCCAAAGAGGATAATGAAGAGGGTAAAGGAAATGATGTATGATGCAGGTATGCGCAGGTCTATAACGCCCATTAATATGAGGAAACAGGCGCCTATCACTATTGCTATCACTGAGACCTCTCCTATGGTGCCCATCTCATTTCCTATCACCATATTAAAGGTATTTACATTGGCATGTTCCTTCAGCTGCGCAAGCAGGGTAGGCCCCGTGAAGGAATCGTAGGCAAAATTGGTCATCTTTCCGGCGTATGCTATGAGGAGAAAGCATCTGGCTCCTAAGGCCGGATTCATGAAGTTCTGCCCCAGCCCTCCGAAAAGCTGCTTTACGACCACTATGGCCACGAAAGAGCCTATCACGCAGACCCATAGCTCTATCCTGGGCGGCAGGTTCAAGGCCAGAAGAAGCCCCGTCAAAGCCGCAGAACCATCTGAAATGGTGATAGGCAGCTTCATCAGCTTTTCATAGAGGTACTCAAAAATAACGCTTGATATTACGGTCGTCAGTATCACGGCTATGGTATAGGCCCCGAAGTGCCAGATGCCAAAGGCCGTGGCAGGAAGGAGCGCAATGATCACATAGACCATTATCTTCTGTGTAGTAATGCTGTCCCTCACATGGGGATTCGAGGAGACATTAAGCATATTTTTATTCTCTTCTGCCATCAGGCATCACCGCCTTTCCCTGCGGAAGCCGCCTCCGCCTTTGCCTTCGCTGCGGCGGCCTCTGCCCTCGCCTTTCCTATGGCGAGCTTCTTCATGGATTTGATGGCCTGGGCCAGCTGCCGCTTCGCAGGGCAGACATAGGTGCAGGAGCCGCACTCTATGCACTCCACCCCATAGAGCCTGTTAAATTCCTCATAGTCCTCATGCTCCGCATAAGTTGCGAGCTGGGAGGGTATCAGCTTCTCCGGGCAGGCATCCACGCAGCGCCCGCAGTTTATGCAGGCGCTCTCCTGCACCCTGGAGACTATGTCTTCCTTCATGCAGAGGAGGGCCGAGGAAGTCTTTGTCACCGGCACATCCAGGTCAAATAGTGAAAAGCCCATCATGGGGCCGCCAGATATTACCGCTTCAGGCTCAGCTACAAAGCCCCCTGCCTCTTCTATCAGCTCCTTATAGTTCGTGCCGCAGCGGACCTTGAAATTTCTGGGGTCCTTTATGGCATCCCCTGTCACGGTGACTATCCTGTACATTAATGGCACATGCTTCGTCACTGCCTCGTGTATGGCCACAAGGGTGTCGCAGTTATTGACTATGCAGCCCGCATCCGCAGGCAGCATCTTGGAATTTATGGCCCTCTTTGTACAGGCGTAGATAATATGCCTCTCAGACCCCTGGGGGTACTTCATCTGCAGGGCATATACCTCTATCCTGGGCTCATCCTTCGTGAGCCTTGACAGAAGCTCTATGGCGTCGGGCTTATTGTCCTCTATGGCAATTATGCCCTTTGCGTTGTCAAAAAGCTTTAGAACGCATTTCATCCCGCCTATCAGAAGTTCCGGATTTTCCATCATCCTGCGGTAATCGCTGGTAAGGTAGGGCTCACATTCCGCGCAGTTCGCTATCACATAGTCTATAGCATTTGGATCCTTGGGCGAAAGCTTCACATGGGTAGGGAAACCGGCTCCCCCCATTCCCACTATGCCCGCCTCCTTCACTGCGGCTATGATCTCCTCCTTTGACTGCTCCTCCAGGGGCTTAGCCGGGGTATATTCGACCTCCTCATAGAGACCGTCATTCTCCACTATGATGGAATCCACCATATCCCCCACCGGCACCCTGTGCTTGGCTATAGCCTTCACTGTGCCGCTGACAGTCGCATAAATATTGGCCGAGACGAAGCCTCCCGCCTCAGCTATCATCTGCCCTGCCTTAACTTTGTCTCCCACCTGCACTATGGGCTTGGCAGGGGCTCCGATGTGCTGGGAGACCGGATAAACCAGATCCCCTTTAGGCAGCACATCCCGGATAGGTTTGTCCTTCGACAGCTCCTTCCCGTCATAGGGATGGATGCCACCGCTGAACGTATACTGTGCCATGGCCTGATCCTCTTTTCTAAATACCTGATTTCTCCTACAAACAGTCGCAACAGCGCAACTGCTTCTTGCCTTTACGGCAGACTTTTTCTATAATAACAAAAATGAAAATCATTGACAATGTTCTTGGGGCAATTCCCAATGAAAAAATTTATAAAAATTTAACATTTTTTTCGGACGGCTCTTTGTCTGCCCCAGAAAACGGCATTTTCCTGGACATAGAGACCACAGGGCTCTCCCGCAAAAATTGCCATGCCTATCTGATAGGAACACTTAGGAAAAGCGATGCGGGCTATCTCATGCGCATATTTTTAGCCGCCGGCCCGTCGGAAGAAAAAGACCTCCTTTTGGCCGCAACAGAGTATATGGGTGATTTCTCCCCTATAGTCACATTTAACGGGGAGAGGTTTGACCTGCCCTTCCTAAAGGCCCGCTGCGATCTCTATGGCATAGATTTTTCTCCTGAGAAAACCTTCGACCTACTTACTGTCCTCTCTCCCATAAAGAGCCTTCTGCCACTTAATGACCTTAGGCTAAGCACCCTGGAGGAATTCCTGGGGATAAGCAGGACGGACAGCACAAGCGGAAAAGAACTGATAGATGTATATAATAATTATTCAAAAGAATGCCGCCCTGAGCTGGAGGACAGGCTTATCCTCCATAACAGCGAGGATCTCCTGGGCCTGCCCGGCATACTCCCCCTGCTCTATTATCCCAGGCTTTTTGCCTATCCGCCGCAAGAGGTAAGGGCAGATATAAAGACCTATATGAATTATAATGGGCAGCCAAAAAAGGAGCTGCTGCTCTCCTTTCCAGTCTCTTATGCCCTTCCCCGCCCCTGCCTCATGCACACAGGCCCCCTCTTTTTACATGCCTGGAATCAGAATGCTGTTTTACGCATACCGGTTTTTCAGGGGGAGATGAAGCATTTTTTCCCCAATTATAAAGATTACTATTATCTGCCAAACGAAGACAGGGCCGTGCATAAATCAGTGGGCGCCTTCGTGGACAGCGGGAGGCGGGAGCGGGCAACTGCCCAGAACTGCTATACAAAGATACAGGGCGACTTTATCCCCCAGCCGGGCGAACTCTTTACCCCTGTATTCTTTAAGGAGTACAACGCCAGAAACCGCTATCTGAGGCTCACCGATGAGCGTCTGGAAGACAAGAGCTTCCTATCTTCCTACACCTTTTCATGGCTGCAGGCAATGAAATCGTAAAACAGCCCTTGTATTTTTCCATATACATGTGCTATATTAGTGAACTGCATGATGTAGTTTTCAAAACTACATCATTTATTCTATTAACTTATGTTAATATGATTTATGTAAACCAAAATATCTAGTTTTATGCTATCAGCTATAAGAAAGAGAGCTTAATCATGAAAGTACTTCTAGTTTACCCTGAGTGCCCCATCACTTTCTGGAGCTTCAAATATGCCTTAAGATTCGTAAATAAGCGTTCCAACCTGCCGCCACTGGGCATACTCACAGTGGCAGCCATGCTGCCGAAGGAATGGGAGCTTAAGCTCATAGACCTGAATGTGGAAGCGCTTAAGGACAAGGACATACTCTGGTCCGACATGGTCTTCATAAGCGCGATGAACATACAGAGCCAGTCCGCAAGGCAGGTCATAGACCGCTGCAAGCGCTTGGATAAAAAAACCGTTGCGGGCGGCCCGCTCTTTACCATGGAGACCAAAAAGTACGACGACGTGGACCATCTCCTGCTCTACGAGGGAGAGTCCTGCATACCGCAGTTTTTAAGCGACTTAGAAAAGGGGGAGCTAAAGCACATCTATGCCGAGCAGAGCTTCCCTGAACTGGACCATACCCCCATACCCCGCTGGGACCTCTTAAAGCGCAATAAATACGCAATGCTGAGCCTCCAGTACTCCAGGGGCTGCCCCTTTAACTGCGAATTCTGCAACATAGTCTCGCTCTTTGGCCGCTCTCCCCGCACCAAATCCACGGAGCAGTTCCTGAGTGAGCTCAATGCCATATATGACATAGGCTGGAGGGGTGGCGTCTTCTTCGTGGACGACAACTTCATAGGAAACAAGGTCAAATTGAAACAGGAAGTGCTGCCGGCCATGATTGCCTGGATGAAGGAAAGGAGCTACCCCTTCACCTTCTTTACAGAGGTGTCCATAAACCTGTCGGACGACGAGGAGCTTATGGACCTCATGGCAGAGGCGGGCTTTGACAATGTCTTCATAGGCATAGAGACTGTGGACGAGGAATGCTTAAATGAATGTGCAAAGCAGCAGAACCAGAAGAGGGACCTCTTAGAGTGCGTGAAGACCATACAGCAGCACGGCATGCAGGTTCAGGGCGGCTTTATACTGGGATTCGACAATGAAAAGACATCCATCTTTAAGCAGATGTCCTCATTCATACAGAATAGCGGAATAATAACTGCAATGGTGGGCATACTCTCAGCCCCCACGGGCACCAGGCTCTATGAGCGCATGAAGAAGGAAAAACGCCTAGTGTCTGAATTTTCCGGCGTAAATACTGAGGCCGCCACAAACATAATCACTGTCATGGACAGGGATACGCTGATGCACGGCTACAATACCGTGCTAAATACCATATATTCCCCTGCGAACTATTACCGCAGGGTGGCAACTTTCTTAGAGAACTACAGGCCGAGGAACTACCACAAGGAAAAACTCACCCTTGCAGAGATCTGGGCCTTTATCAAGGCAAACTTCCTCTTAGGGATAGTTTCGAGCGGAAGGCTGCAGTACTGGAAGCTCTTAAACTGGACGAGAAAAGAGCGGCCTGAGCTATTTTCCAGGGCAGTCGCCTTTTCCATCTACGGATACCACTTCTGGAAGTGCGTCCCAAAGGAAGAGCCGGTCTAAAAAATATTCATACAGCCCCTAAGGATACCGTACCATTTACAATAACATTTGTTAGGCACTAGGATATGTCTAAAATGAAAGGGGGCGTATATAAATGCTTCTATCGGACAACGAAATCAGGAATCTGGCAAATGACCTTATTGAAGGCTTCGATGACTCCCGTCTGGGAAGCATCAGCTATGACTTAGAAACAGCGGATTTCTGCATAGGCAACGGTGTCCGCTCGATAACCCTGAAACCCCTAGACTCGGTTTTTGTAAGGTCTAAAGAAAAACTAAACTGTCCACCGGCTAAAGCCGGTGGGTTAGGCGCCGGCCACCACGCTTGAAAAGCGTACTATCGTTGGCGGCTGGCAACCGCCAAATAGATGGCGCTGATGCGACCGCCTAAAGGCGGTGGTTTGTACCCTCTGATTGAAAATCACCATCTTCTTCTGCAATCATAACAATATCATTGCTGGCGGTATTTGAAGTGCCGACATCCACCTCCTTCTTGGAACAGCCGGCCTGCACAATGCCGAATGCCAGTACTATTACTATGGACAAATATATACAATATTGATTAACACTTATATGCTTCATCGTAAAACCTCGCCGCAACCTATGTAATGTTCCAGCGGCTTATAGAATGTTCATTAGCATTACCGGTTTGCCCATATTCCTGCACCTATGGGCCAAGGAACCGGCAGTGCCGTAGTAGCCCGACACATACCTTATCATCCATGGCCACCCCCCAGCCGTCATAAGGATAGGAAGCGTCACGGTATCCGTGAAAAACTTCCTGCTGTACTTATGGTTATGGTCAGATACCCAGAAAGGCATGAGCGCAACATTTTCTGCATTTTCCGACGGGTACATCATATACAGCTTCTCAGTCAGAAGCCTTAGTTCCCTTAAAATATCGCCCTTCCTGTTGAGTGTGGTATGATTCTGCCTCTCAATATCCGAAAGCACCTTCCTGCACTCCTCTGTGCCCAGCTTTCCAGAGCTCACCAATGTATATGCTCTCTGCACATCTTTAATGAACCCCCTTCTCCTCTCTTCCTCCGCTTCATCCTCTGAAAGGCCGTCCAATGGAAAAATATCTACTCCGACAGAATATGGACATCCGAAGTATTCCTTCATGTGCTCCTGTCCATAGTTTATGGCCTGCCCATTAGTGATGCGCCCTATCAGCTGCTCAAAATCCTTTTCATGCCGTTATATTAATATCCAACTTGTTATCTCCCATCTGCACCCTGTCCCGTAATATAATCTACACCATCTCCAATTCGTAATTAGCAAGCATTACCGGCTTTCTCTTCACAACAAATGCAGGAATGAGCGGCGAGGGGCTTCCATAATATGCGTCATAATCCTGTGCGGCATTATCAGCATCAATAGGCTCTATGGAGACAAGCTCAAGTTTTTTTTCCTTTGCTCCGGCATCGACCATATCTAATACCCTCTGAGCCTTAGTGGCATCAACATCTGTCCATTGATATCTGTCGTCCGGATATAAAAAAACCGAAAGATGGATAGAATCCATTGCATCATAGAATATTTTTAATTTTTCTCTTAAATGGAGCACGAATTTTTCACCCGTTTCAGAAAGCTCATTTGCCCCAATGCAAAAAAGAACTTTCTTTTCTGTGCGCCCCTCTTTGTCATCTCCAGATGGCTCCGCCACTATTATTTTATTTTCCCACATAGCCCTTGTTTCCGGTCCCGCAAAGTCAGTAAGTACTTCCACGTACTGTTCTTTCATATTCTGTGACTGGACAAGCACTTCGTCAGCATATACCACTCCCGGTGCCATGACATAATGCTTCATATTATATATGTCGTTTTTGTCCTCCGCAGTAAACTCTGCCGTTTTGGAAAAAGGAATATAGACCAGCTTTTTCGTATACTGCAGCATATTTTTTGCATAAAAAACGGACGGAACTGTCAGACAGGGGTTTTCACCATCGTAAGGATTCTGTATATAAACTATGTCGGGACAATGCACCGAAATGTCATATTCCTTCCAGTCGGTAAGGGGAATATCCTCCGGATATCCAGACATACATGTAAGCTCTGCCGCTTCCCCATCCATGGCTTTCACCTTGCCAAAATAGTTTTTTTTCATCAGCGGCAGCGGCACGACATATATGTCTGCGTCAGATGTATTGAGCTTTATTTTATAATACTCTTCCATCCCCTTCCACTCTTTATGTCCGATCGGAAGAAACAGTATCTCTCTTTTTTCTATGATGTTTTTTTGTATTTCCAGCTTAACTTTATCCAATGTGCGCCTTATTTCGGACATACATACATTCGGGCTGTAGGTTTCTAATTTCTGATACTCTTCCCATATAGCATCACAGTACTCCTGCAGTGCTTTAATGGTAAAGATTGTACCCTGTGCATTTTCCCCCTTTATTTTTTCTATAAGATTTCCTAAATCCACTGCCAGCTGCTGAGAATCTCCTATTATTTTTGAAAAATCAACATAATTTCCTTCCGACAGGCTCTGCCCCGCAGTCTTAAATAATTCCTCCAAGGCTGAAATGCATTCTCTGCATGTGCTCTTCAATGAATTGCCCTCATCGGAATCCGGACGCTTTCCCATTCCCTCTTCATACACAAAATGCGGAAACGATTCTCCGGAAATCTCTTCCATTTCCTTCTTCTGTCCTTCAAAAAAAGGATAATCATGCCCTTTCCAGACCTTTCTGATCTCTAAATAGTTTCCATACCTGAATGATAATGTATCTGAGTATGCCGCCGGCACAGGTATGGTCGTATCCTCAAAGGGAGCCTTATGAAGCTCTCGTATCTTTCCTTAGGTTCGCCTATGCCAGATCCGTTTTTTAAAACCCAGGGAAATATCTGGGCTATTTTTTCAGACTCATCATAAGCCGTTTTCGACATCAGTCCTTCGGCCAGTTTATATAGGGCAACAGACACATCGCGCTTGCTATTCCTATCAGGTATTACCGTATGGTACTGCTTTTCTACTTCACTAAGCAGTATGGGAACTGCCATAGGCGACATAGTACCGTCCGTTATGCCGTCTGCAACGGCAAGAAGCCTCATTATATTATTATCTCTTTCCTTTTCTTTTTCCTCGTCCTTATATAAGTAATCTTTTAAGAATATGTCCACTCCTGCCAGCCATGGGAAATTATTGTGCACATCCAGATATTCCTCTGTGAAGCACATTTTCTCATTATTGACGACCCTTGCAAGAAAGAGCCAGTGGTCCTCCTTGCGCTCAAAATCATGGATAACAAAGCCCTGGGGGAGTTCATCGTCAGCCACTTCCCTGAACCTTTTATAGTCCGGCCTAAGCATTGCGATATCCAGGTCGTCATCCCATGGCACAAACCCGCCATGGCGTACTGCCCCCAGGAGCGTCCCCCAGTCCGCAAAGTACTTAATCCCGTGCTTTCTGCATATCCCGTCTACCACATCAAGCACATCCAGCTGTGCCGCCCAGGCCTGCTTTATCGCAGTGGGGATATAAAAACCGTTCCTTACTTCATCCCGAAAAAAGTCAGCTTGTCTCTCCATCTTTTTATCCTGCCTGAATAGGCAATGCATGCCCATAATTGCTGCGGTATTTTCATTAAGGAGCTGTTCATAAATAACTTTTCAAAGATGCGCAGTATTTTTCTTCGAGTGTGCTGAGCAAAAATCAGGCGCATAGCAAGCTATGTAACTGATTTTTGGTCAGTACAATCGGAGAAAAAGACAAGCAGATTGAAAAGTTATTTGTGAACAGATCCTAAATACCTTTCTCGAACATGCTAAATACAAATGTACCCTGCAGCAACAGCAACCAAAAAGTGCTTTTGGCATCTCATTATAGCATATTTGCAAGCAGTAAAAAAACTGCATTCTGTACACCGGTCAGCGCATTGCTTTCATATTCGGACTGCCAGCTGATTTTTTCTAATGGGAAAGGCAGACATGCCATCCAGCAATGCATAGGGGATCGTATCCACTATTTTTCGTAAAAATGAACTGCTCCTTTAATTGCATATCGCAGAGCGCCCCCGCTCTGCGAAAGAAAGGATGGAGCCAATGCTGAAACTGAAGATGAAGCCCAGTGAATATATCACCATAGGTAAGGACATAAAGGTGGCCTATGTGGGCGGGAACAGCAATAACATAACTATCCTAGTGGATGCGCCCATGGAATACAGGGTCAACAGGAACGGACAGGCGAGAAAAGGTCAGGCATCACCTTACTATAAAGAATTCGACATATCAAAAGATGCACATGATGAAATAGCCAAGATCCTGAAAAGGGAGAAGTACCAAAACCACATAGGGGACCATAGCTGATCCATTTTCCAGTTTTTGCAAAGAGGGCAAAAGCCCATCGGAGATAAAGGCAACTTTACTCCCCTGTATGCAGGTAATAGGTTCAGGTAGCCCAGGGGCCTGGATTTATTATAAAGAAACTTTTTAACAACCGCCGCAAAAGGCTTTGCGGCGGAGCCCCAATAAAGAGGGGCTGCAAAAGGCAAGTCCCAAAGGGGCACAATTACAAGGAGGTTAATTATGGTAGTACAACACAATCTTACAGCAATGAATGCGAACAGGATGCTTGGAGTTACCACAGGTGCTCAGGCGAAGTCTACGGAAAAGCTCTCATCCGGGTACAAGATTAACCGCGCAGCCGATGATGCTGCTGGTCTCTCGATTTCTGAGAAAATGAGAAGACAGATTAGGGGGCTTACTCAGGCTTCTGCCAATGCGCAGGACGGAATTTCTGCAGTGCAGACTGCCGAAGGTGCTCTGACCGAAGTTCACGATATGCTGCAGAGAATGAATGAGCTGGCAGTCAAAGCCGGCAACGGAACGGAATCCGAATCTGACCGTGAGGCTATCCAGAACGAGATAGACCAGCTTGTTACCGAAATCGACCGCGTTTCTGAGACCACAAAGTTCAATGAAACCTATCTCCTTAAGGGCACAGGCGACAAGAGCAAGTATGTCAAGGGCGAGGCCACATTAGGGGCAGCTGGAAGCGAAGTTACGCAGAATGCAACACAGGTGGCAGCGCATGGAAATCAGTATACTGCCAAAATTAAGAGCGGATTAGGATCAGGAACAGAAGATACGGCAACGGTTAAGTACTTGGATGCAGACGGAAATACCAGGACTAAGGATGTGACATTCAAAGTGGGGTCAGATAATGAGAATACCGTTAAAAACCTCGCAGATGCTATAGCTGAAGACGATGATCTCAGCAAGATATTCGAGGTGTCTACATCTGGCAGTGAGATTACCGTTGAATCTAAATTGACTGGAGACAAGACGGATTCTAAAGCAAATTTTGTTCAGGCGATAACCTTTGCGACAGGTACAGGTGCAACTCTTAAAACAGAGATTGATGGTACCGCAACAACCAATAAAGCCGAGGGAAGTGCCGTATCATTTAAATTGACCGACGGGGCTGGGGCTTCTTTACTTACTGATGGTAATACAATTACTGTTGATGGCAAGACCTTTACATACAACGCAACCAATACGGCAGCGGATGGAAGAAATACTTTTGGCTCAGTTGATGATCTACAGAAATTACTTGGAGATGATTACGAAGTATCCTTGGTAGCAACTGGTAAGAAAGTCAGTACAACATATGGAGCTCAAAACACTGATCCAACAACAGTCAAAGAAGAAGAAGTATCTACAAAGCTAGCTTCTACTACCGCACTTAACAGCACTGCAGCCACTGCAGCAACTGCTGCTGGTTATACTCCCGCTACTGCACCTGCGTTTTCTGCGAATGCTACGGTGGTTCATTATCCTGCCAGTGATGTTGCGGTTTCACTGCAGATTGCCAGAAAAGCTAATGTTGATGTAGAGGATACCTTGTCATTCAGTCTCCAGGTTGGTGCAGACACGACCGAGGAAAACAAAATTACTGTTGATATTGATTCTATGAGCGCCAAAGGACTTGGAATCGATGGTCTTAAGGTTACTGGAAAAGACAGCACCAATGCAGATGCGGCAGTAAATACGATTACCGATGCAATTTCAAAGGTTTCAGCTCAGAGGTCTGCTCTAGGTGCCGTCCAGAACCGTCTGGAGCACACGATCAAGAACCTGGACAATGTGGTTGAGAACACCACCAGCGCAGAGTCCGCAATCCGCGACACCGACATGGCAACTGAGATGGTGCAGTTCAGCAAGAATAATATCCTTGCACAGGCCGGTCAGTCCATGCTGGCGCAGGCGAACCAGAGCAATCAGGGCGTCCTGTCACTCTTAGGCTAAGTTCTCCTTTAGAGAACAAGCCATAGGCTGTAAACTGCTTATCATTCATTCTTAAAAAATTAATCATTAGTTTTATCATTCAATAACTCTGGGACTGAAGGGGCTGTGAAAGATGGGTTAATCCCTATCTTCGCAGCCTTTTCTTTAATTCCGGAATAGGCGAGGAAATATCCTTTATCTTCACAGTTCTTTCTTCAACGCCAGAATAGGCGAAAAAATATCCCATATAGAGAATAGGCGAATGTAGTTTACATAATGCTATTGATTATCTTTAAGAAAGTACTATAATACTGTTCAGGTCTAGGACATCCGTCCGAGCATGAACACATTACGTCGTCCTTTCAGGACAAAGCTCATGCTATTTATCCACAACAATTTAATAGCAGGAGCTTAGTAGACTGCGGTTTCTGTCTGAATAATACCTTACCATTGCTCCTGTGCAGATAGCCAAAAGGAGGAATGTGATGAAGGATTACAGGCCGACATATAAGTATCCTATAGAATACAGCGACGGCTGGAAAAAGCTTACGGGCAGGCTTCCGGTCAGGATGACGAACGACTACTTATTCAGGGCACTGCTGCAGTCAGACAACGAGACCCTGAAGGCCATACTGGCGTCAGTGCTGTTCATGGACCGGAAGGACATAAAATCTGCCAGGATAACGAATGAGGTCCTGCTGGGGGAGCGGCTGGACGAGAAGGAGTACATTCTGGACGTGAGCCTCATACTGAATAACGAGGCCCACATAGACCTGGAAATGCAGGTGGTCAAAGAGCCATGGTGGAGGGACAGGTCGCTTTCCTATATCCACAGGTCGTTTGACGGGCTGAACCGCGGCATGGGCTATGGCGAGGCAAGGGCAGTGAGGCAGATAGCCTTCTGCGACTTCACGCTTTTCAATGAGGCACCTGAGTTCTATGCGACCTACAAACTCATCAATGTAAGGAATCCTGGGCTCGTCTATTCGGACAAGTTCGTGATATGCAATATAGACCTGACACGGACAGACCTCGCAACGGAAGAGGACAGGCGGAACGGGATAGACAAGTGGGCCTTGTTTTTCAAGGCAGGTACATGGGAGGACATGAAGATGCTTGCAGCAGAGGATGAAACGATGGAGAGGGCGATAGCCGGGATGTGGAAGCTCACGGAGGAGGAGATGATACAGGCGCGCTGCCGCGCCCGCGAGGACTGGGAAGCAAACCACAGGTGGATGAATAACACAATAGCAAGGCAGAAAGCGGAACTGGAGCAAAAGGATGCGGAGATAGCGAGGCAGGGGCTGGAGATAGAAAAGCAGCATATTGAAATAGAAAGGCAGCATAGAGAAATAGAGAGACAGCATAGAGAAATAGAGAGACAGGAATCAGAAATAGGAAAATATAAAGCCGAGGTCTGTCAATTAGAGGATGACACAGGCAGGCTGAAGAAAGAAATGGAGCAGATTAAAAAAATAATGAAGGAATTGTCCCACGGCAAAGTATGAAGCGGTGTATACCAAGGCAGATGGCCCTCTGGGAGTCATAGAATGCTCATCAGCATTACCGGTTTGCCCATGTTCCTGCACTTATGAGCCAGGCTTCCTGCGGTGCCGTAGTAGGCCGACATATGCCTGATATATTTGCCAGCGTTGTGGCCAAAGTCATAGATTATGTTTTCCTTATTTTCTATAGATCCTGCAAATTCCGCATAATCGTGCCAAAGATCCGCATTTATGTCTTTTATTTGATCGATGTCGGGGCCTGGTGCAAACAGGCAGACTAAACCCGCCGCACTTTCAATCTGCTCCATGGCGCTTTTCAGCTTGTCTATAGCCTTGCTGCCATGTTCCAAAAGAAATGCCCCATTAACGCCAAAGAGCAGAATCTTTCTTTCTTTTATCTTGCAGAGCCATTCTTCGGGAAGCTCTGGCCCTACTAAATGCTTCCCTTCATCCACAGTTTCCGGCGCATCAAATACGACAACCTTTGAATCCCAGTAGTCATGCATATCTGCAATTCCGGTAAGTGTGTCCACATACAGCTTTTTCATCGCCGCAGATGATACAAGCACCTCATCCGCATAGAGCACGGCGGGCTGCTCTATCAGAAGTTTGATCGCCGCCCCGGCCTTGTCCTCATCATCGATGGGCGGATCCAGCTTAAAGCAGGGGACATAGACCAGCCTGTCCGTATGGGACGTAAGGTTCTTTGAGTAAAAGTGTTTCGACACGTCCATGGTCGAGCCCCACTCGTCATAAGGAAACTGCGTCACGATCACATCGGGATAGTGGTCTTCGATATTATAGTCCTCCACAGTGTCAAGACCCATGCCATCATGAAAAAGCGCACGGTCATTATGCACAGTGCCTTTTACATCGGTAAGCTTGTCCTCCTCCAGATACGAAAGCGGCATCACCGTTACCTCTGTATCCGGCATTGAGCGGTATTTCTCATATACAGGCTGCATGCTTTTCCACCAGCCTGCCCTGCAGGGCAGGAAGAGCACTTCCTTTTTTTTATTGGCAAAATATGTGTCTATTGCTTCTTCAACATCTTTTATGGCTCTGTCCAGGGAAGTGGCGCTGTTCTCATCCCAGTAATTGCTGGACTTATAGACCAGCTCACAGTAGTCCTCAAGCATATGGACCAGACCCTCGCTCCCCGGCATTTTATTCTCCATGTGCGTCCCCAGGGATACGGCAAGGGACTGGCAGCCTTCCAGCATCTGTACTGCGGGCTCCGTATTGCCGGACAGCACAAGGCTTTCTGCCATTTTGTGGGCCTGCATGAGGGCCTCCGTCATCTCAAAGCATTTTTCCTTCCTCGTTTTCTCACGGTGGAAATCCTCTATTTTGTCCCTGGTAATGGTATAGCGGTAGATATTTTTCTTATACTTTTTCCAGAGCTTTTCCTCCTGCGCCTTGTAGAGCGGGTAATCATGTATGCCGCCGCCCTTGTGCACAGACATATAATTGCCATATTCTATGGTAAGCACTTCATTGTATCTGGCAGGGACAGGGATCCGGGCAAACTCGAAAGGGAGCAGCACTGCATCCTCAAAAAGCTTCCTGCTGTACTTATGGTTATGGTGGACTATCCAAAAAGTCATGAGCGCAATGTTTTCCGCATTTTCTGATGGGTACATCATATAACACTTTTCAAGCAGGAGCCGCAGTTCCCATAATATATCCCCCCTCCTGTGGAGTATTGTATGGTTCTGCCTCTCAATGTCAGCCAGCAGCTTTCTGCACTCCGGCGTGTCCAGCTGCCCGGAATTGACCTGCGCATATGCCATTTCCACATTCAGGGCCAGCTCCCTTCTGTCTTCCTCCGCTTCCTCGTCATCTGAAAGGCCGTCCAGTGGAAAGATATCTATCCCCACAGCATAGGGACAGCCGAAATATTCCTTCATATGCTCCTTTCCATATTCTATGGCCTGCCCGTTGGTGATGCGTCCGAGCATGGGCTCAAACTCCTTTTCAAGCCGCGTGTTCAGAAGCCTATAGCCTTCCGGAAGCTCTTCTTCTGCCACCTCGAAGAATTTCAGCCAATCATGGCGCAGCATGCAGATGTCCAGGTCATCGTCCCAGGGAATATAGCCCCCATGGCGCACGGCGCCAAGCAGCGTCCCGCAGTCGGCAAACCATTTAAGGCCATGCTTCCTGCATACCCTGTCTATCTCGTAAAGCACTTTAAGCTGAGCTGCCCAGTACCTCTTCATCATGGAGGACACAAAGAAGCCCTCCCTTTCCTCCGCCTCGAAATACTCCATGCCTGGAGTCGTATATATCATACCTGTATTTGCCTTGCTTCGTCCCATCTGTCCTTTCCCGAATAATCTAAATATTCGCCGCCCTATGGGCACCATTACCCCGGGCTATGTCCCGCTTCTGCCTTATCTGCATGGTATGCCAGATTGCCTGGCGATATAAGCTTGTCCGTAAAAGAAGGGGCTATGAAGCCGGGAAGCAAACGCCCCTTTTTCATAACCCCCTCAGTCCCAGAGTAATCAAATGGTAAAACTAATAATCAATTTTTAAGAATGAATGAAAGCCTTTTTACAGCCTATCGTTTATTGTCTGCCGAATGATTAGCCTAAGAGTGACAGTACGCCTTGGTTGCTCTGGTTCGCCTGCGCCAGCATGGACTGACCGGCCTGTGCAAGGATATTATTCTTGCTGAACTGCACCATCTCCGTGGCCATATCGGTGTCGCGGATAGCAGATTCTGCTGCTGTGGTATTCTCGATGACGTTGTCGAGGTTCTTAATAGTGTGCTCGAGACGGTTCTGGATAGCACCAAGCTCAGATCTCCTCATGGACACTTCCTTGATTGCATTTGAAATGAAATCAATTGAACGAGCCGCATTGGTTCCAGAAAGCATATTTATTCCACTATTCTTGCAATCACCTATCTTTGTCCACTTACTACCACTTATATCCGCAACGCTATTAGGTGTATTGAAACTGCCATCCAGCATATTCACACCTATTGTAGTAGCTGTAATTGATGCAATACTAACACTGATAGTATTGTCATTTTTGTTATCAGCACCAACCTGTAATTTGAAGTTGCCACTTCCGCTCAGCAGATAGATTTCATTAAACTTTGTAGTTGTGGCTACGCGGCTTATTTCCGTTGAAAGAGCCTTGACTTCATTATTCACATCCACCCTGTCGGAAGTAGACATAGTGCCGTTGGCCGCTTTCACTGCCAGCTCATTCATCCTCTGCAGCATATCATGAACTTCTGTGAGTGCTCCTTCAGCAGTCTGCACAGCAGAGATACCATCCTGAGCATTTGCAGAAGCCTGGGTAAGGCCACGCATCTGCTTCCTCATCTTCTCGGAAATTGAGAGGCCGGCTGCGTCATCGGCTGCGCGGTTGATCTTGTATCCGGATGAGAGCTTCTCAGTTGACTTTGCCTGTGCGCCTGTGGTGACATTGAGCATCCTATTGGAATTCATTGCTGTAATGTTGTGCTGTACTACCATAATTAACCTCCTTGTAATTGTGCCCCTCTTGGGACTTGCTGTTTCGCAGCCCCTCTTGACGGGGCTCCGCCACAAAGCCTTTTGTAGCGGGTGTTAAAAAGTTTCCTTATAATAAACCCAGGCC
>JAGBNO010000016.1 GCA_017634355.1 Lachnospiraceae bacterium | reverse complement strand
TAACTTGTACATTCTGCTTGTCTTTTTGCCCGATAGAGCTGTTCAAAAATCAGTTACATAGCCCGCTATGCGCCTGATTTTTGAACAGCCCTCTCGGACAAAAATACAGCGCATTATGTACAAGTTATTTCTGAACAGTTCTTAATGAAAGGGGAAAACCAGTTGGCTATATTTAGCACTCTTTTTTTCTTTACACTTGTGCTTGCTGCTTTGACAGCGGCTATAAGGGACGATCACATAAGGTCCAAACTAGTGATCGGGGGCTCTGTGATAATCATGGCGCTGGACATAATCCTATGTATATGGGCATACAGCAAGGAGGCGGGGGAGGCCGTGCTTTCCTTCATGCCACCGTCCCATACCACGGAAATGTGGTCATTCATAATGGCCATGGGGGAGGTTTTTCTATTCTTTCTGATAAGCCATCTCTCCATACGGCATGGAAAGCTGCACTGCATTATCCTGGCGGCGGTTGGGACCTTCCCCGTGCTCTGGATGGAGTTCACCGGCAGGGGGGCAGAGAGCCGAGCGGCATTTAAGTTCGACGACCTGACCCTGCTTATGATGCTGACAGTGGGGCTCGTGGGAGGGCTTATATGCATCTATGCAGTGGGATATCTGAAGGATTACCATCTGCACCACAAGGATGTAAAAAATAGGTCGAGCTTTTTCCAGAGCCTCTTATTTCTCTTCCTTGCGGCCATGTTCGGCCTCGTCATGTCCGACAGCCTGACCTGGATGTTCTTTTTCTGGGAGGTCACGAGTACCATTTCCTTCCTGCTTATAGGATATACCCGGTCGGGAGAGGCGGTTAATAATGCCTTCAGGGCCCTCTGGATGAATCTTCTGGGCGGCTGCGGCTTCATGGCGGCCATACTCTATGCCAATATGGCATTAAAGATTAACAGCATATCTGACCTCGTGGACCTGAATGGCACGGAGGCGGCCTATGTGATACCGGTGGTGCTTCTGGCCTTTGCGGCATTGACAAAGAGCGCGCAAATGCCCTTTTCCCGCTGGCTACTTGGCGCCATGGTGGCTCCCACGCCATCATCGGCTCTTTTGCACTCCGCAACCATGGTGAAGGCAGGGGTATATCTGCTAATACGCCTGTCACCGCTGATGGACGGGAATCTGGCAGGCGTTATGATCACTTCCATAGGCGGCTTTACTTTCTTTGCGGCATCGCTCCTCGCAATATCGCAGAGCGATGGGAAAAAGGTGCTGGCCTATTCCACCATATCAAATCTGGGCCTCATAACGGCCTGTGCGGGCGTGGGCGAGCCGGTGGCGACCTGGGCCGCCATAATGCTGCTTCTCTTCCATGCGGTATCCAAGTCCCTCATGTTCTTAACCGTTGGGGCGGTGGAAAATGCCACCGGCAGCCGCGACATAGAGGATATGCATGGCATGATAGTGAAAATGCCCAGAATGGCCTACCTCATGACAGTGGGCATCTGCGGCATGTTCTTAGCTCCTTTTGGTATGCTGGTCGCAAAGTGGGCTGCCCTCAAGGCCTATATAGATTCTAATAATGTAGCCCTCGTCATCTTCCTGGTATTCGGCTCCGCAACGACCATGTTCTACTGGGGCAAGTGGCTGGGGAAACTCTTTGCCATGCTGCACCAATCCGAGACCTTAAGGGATGTGGTGCATAAGAATGAGTGGAACGTGATGTACGCCCTGACAGGCCTCGTCATAGCGCTCTGCGTGCTCTTCCCCATGATAGGGACTGTCTTTGTGCAGCCCATGCTGGCGGCTTCGTACGGCATAAGGGTAGGGGACATTATCAGTGAAAACGATATAAGGGTAATGCTCATGATGCTCTTCATGATAGGCCTCATGCCGGGGCTCGCAAGGGTGCTTATCAAATATAATAAGGAGAAGGTCACCATGTCCTATATGGCCGGCGTAAATGCCGGAGACGACAGGCACTTCATAGATTCCATGGGGGGCGTGCGTCCCTCCTATCTTTCAAATTGGTATATGGAGGACTTATTCGGTGAAAAGCGTATACTTTCGCCCTCCCTCTATCTGTCTGCTGTCGCAATGACGGTCTTTATGGTGATAGCTGTAGGAGGTGCACTATGAGCTTAGGTATAGCCATACTTGTAGTAATCGCTTATATTCTGCTGACTCCTGCCGTAGGCCTTGCAATGGAAGGCTATGACAGGGTGCTGACAGCTCGTATGCAGGGGAGGAAGGGACCGCCCCTGCTGCAGCCCCTGTACGATATACAGAAGCTTTTCAATAAGCAGGCCATAGTGGTGAATAACCTCCAGACCGTGCTGGTGCTGGGCTTTGTGATCTTTACCATATTTACAGGCTGTATTTTCTTCGCAGGCGGGGATATCCTATTGGTATTCTTTGCACATTCACTTTCGGATATGTTCCTGGTGCTTGCGGCCTGTTCTGCAAATTCCCCCTATTCATCGCTGGGCGCACAGAGGGAGTTTATACAGATGATGGCCTACGAGCCCATGACCCTGCTCGCCGCCATAGGTTTCTACATGGTCTGTGGGAGCTTCAACGTTTCGGATATAATAGCCGCAGACGTTCCCGCGGTAATGAAGGCCCCCGGAGTGTTCCTGGGCTATGCCTTCATACTTGTGATAAAGTTCCGCAAGTCTCCCTTTGACCTCGCCACCTCGCACCATGCGCATCAGGAAATGGTGAAGGGGCTGACCCAGGATATTTCGGGCAGGTCCTTGGGCTGGGTGGAGGTTGGAGATCTCTACGAACAGGTGCAGATGCTGGCAATAGCGGGGCTCTTCTTCGTATGGAGAAATCCCTGGAGCTATCTATTGGCGTTTGGAGTCTGCATGGCCATATACTTTACCATGATACTTGTGGACAATGTTTACCCCCGTGTCAAGTGGCAGCCTATGCTTGCCTATACCTGGGCCATTACTTTCATACTGGGCGGAGGAAACTTCCTCATACTTACGATGCTTAAGCGTTGATATAAAAATTAAGCCTAATGGAGGAGGCAGTATATGCAAATATCAAAATCCCCATGGCTATTGCACTACGATGCTTCCAGCTGCAATGGCTGTGACATAGAGGTTCTCGCATCAACTACGCCGCGATTTGACGTGGAGAGATTCGGGATCATAAATACAGGCAATCCCAAACATGCGGATATATTAGTGGTTACAGGTGGTGTAAACAATCAGACCAGGATGGTATTGAAGCAGCTCTATTCCCAGATGCCGGACCCAAAGGTGGTAGTGGCGGCAGGGATATGCGCCTGTGACGGAGGCATATTTAAGGAGTGCTACAATATTTCCGGCGGCATAGACACGGTGATCCCGGTGGATGTATATGTGCCGGGCTGCGCCGTCCGCCCGGAGGCTCTGATAGATGGAATTGTGAAGGCCATAGCAATCCTCGACGAGAAGAGAAGTAAGCAGCTCATTATGAAACAGAAGACGGGTTGATGGTTTTTGAGGGAGAAATGTTCCGTGGCACAGAAGCTGTCATTTAAGTGGTTTTTTGGAGTATGAAATGGAAAGAGAATTAAGGGAAATAGAAGAGGATACGCTGCTGAATGAGACTCAGAAGGTACATTCAGAAGGCTATAGGCTCATACAGATCTGCGCAACGACCGTGGATAGTGGCTATGAGATACTCTATACTTTCGGGAAGGGCTATGATGAGCTTAGCATACGCTTCCTGACCAAGGGGGAAAAGCCGGTGCAGAGCATAAGCCGCATATTTCCTCCGGCCTGGCTATATGAGAATGAGATACACGACCTCTTTGGCATAGAGGTGGAGAATATGACTCTGGACTTCAGGGGAGGCCTCTATAGGACCAGCGTTAAGGCACCGTTTGCCAGGAAGGAGGCGTGAAGAATGGGTGTGAGGAGTGTAGTGCCCTTTGGGCCGCAGCATCCGGTGCTGCCGGAGCCTGTGCATTTGGACCTGGTCTTAGAGGATGAGAAGGTGGTAGATGCCATTCCCTCCATAGGCTTTATACACAGGGGACTTGAAAAGCTGGTCGATAAAAAGGACTTTCAGGAGATGGTCTATGTGGCGGAGCGTATATGCGGCATCTGCTCCTTTGGCCATGGCTTTGGCTACTGCGATGCGGTGGAGCATATAATGAATATAGAGACCTCTGAGCGCACGCAGTACTTAAGGACCATACTCTTTGAGCTGTCCCGTATGCACAGCCACATTCTCTGGCTGGGGCTTCTAGCCGATGCCTTTGGCTTTGAGAGCCTTTTCATGGACAGCTGGAGGGTCAGGGAAAAGATATTGGACATGCTGGAATGTGCCACAGGCGGCAGGGTGATTTTCTCCATATTGAAGGTAGGAGGGCTGCGCAGGGACATACCTAACGATATGCTCAAATCTTTCTTAAAGACCCTGGAGGATGTGGAGAAAGACCTGGAAGTAATAATAAGGACCTTCCTCAATGACTATGCTGTGAAGTCCAGATTATGCGGAGTGGGAGTATTGTCCTCTGAGGAAGTGGAGGAGCTCGGCTGCTGCGGCCCTTTCCTTAGGGCCAGCGGCGTCCGCAGGGATTCCAGAAAGCTGGGCTATGCGGCATACGATGACATAGATTTTGAAATAATTACCCATACGGACGGTGACACCTATGCCAGGACATACGTGAGGGCAATGGAGATACTGCAGTCCGCAAAGATAATACGCCAGGCCATAGAAATGCTGCCTGATGGGCCTATAGAGATGCCGGTAAAGGGCTTCCCTGACGGTGAGTATATGACGAGGATAGAGCAGCCCAGAGGCGAGGCCTGCTATTATATAAAGGCCAATGGGAAGAAGTTCCTGCAGAGGATGAGGGTACGGACGCCCACTTTTGCTAATATACCTGCACTGACGAGGACACTTAGGGGCTGCGAGCTTGCCGATGTGCCTATACTGATACTGGCCATAGACCCATGCATTAGCTGTACAGAGAGGTAGGCTCTTTGAACAGTGACATTAGGATGGACGCATAAATTAATGGTGCAGATCGCACTGGATTTTTCACTGCTGCTATCGGAGAAAAAGATAAGCAAGTTGCTCCGTTAATTTACGCAACAATCCTTAAGTCAGACAATGAAGAAAGTTGCCGTAAGTGGGGAACCCAGTACAGTAGAAGCGTAAGTCAGATATTAGAATATGTTATTCTAATAGAGGAGAGGAAATATGAGTTTACTCAATTTTATGAGCCGAGCCCTAACAAACCTTTTATCAAAGCCAGCTACAATTAATTATCCCGCAGAGCCCAGGGAATACACGGAGCGCACCAGGGGACATGTGGAAAATGACATGGACAAGTGCATACTCTGCGGGCTCTGCCAGATGAAATGCCCTACAGGGGCGATTACCGTGAATAAGCAGGACAGGACCTGGAGCATACGGCCCTTTTCCTGCATACAGTGCCGCTCCTGCGTGGACCAGTGCCCTAAGAAATCCCTTTCCATGGAGCGTCATTATCAGGAACCCGGAGTAAAGAAGATAGAAAAAACCTTTGAGCTCTCAGACGCACAGAAGGAGTTTTTGGACGCACAGGCAAAGGCCCAGGCAGAGAAAATAGCCGCGGCAAAAGCGGCCCAGACTGCGAAGGCTGCAGGAAGCGGAGGTAATTAAGGCTATGTGCGTAGCTTTGCCCGGCAAGGTCATTTCCATAGAGGGCGGCAGGGCTTTGGTCGATTTCGGAGGCAGCAGGGTAAGTGCCATGGCAGGCCTCGTGGACGTATCGGAGGGGGACAGGGTGCTGGTGCATGCAGGCTGCATCATGGAGAAACTAAAGTCTGATGAGGCTTGGGAGATGGAAGAACTGTATAAAGAGATAATGGATATACGATGAAGACTGGTGATTCAGAGTGGCTCACTGACCTTAAAAACTATGCCGGTCCGCCGCTTAAGTTCATGGAGATCTGCGGTACCCATACAGCCGCCATAGAGCGCAGCGGCATACGGGGCATCGTATCAAATAATATCAAACTGGTATCAGGTCCCGGCTGTCCCGTCTGCGTCACGGTGACAGCCTATTTAGACCGCCTCATTGAATTAACGGCGGATCAAAAGAATGTAATAGTAAGCTTCGGGGACCTTCTTAGGGTGCCCGGTTCCATGGGCTCGCTTTCTGCGGCAAAAGCAGATGGCGCAGATGTACGCATGGTCTACTCGCCCTTTGACATCCTGCCGCTAGCGAGGGCAGAGAGGGAGAGGCAGTTCATTTTTGCGGCAGTGGGCTTTGAGACTACGGCTCCCCTGTATGCGCTTTTAATAAAAAACCTCATTGATGAGGGAATGGATAATGTGAAGCTTCTCACATCGTTAAAGACCATGCCTGAGGTGTCGGTACGCATATCTTCCATGGAAAGCGGGATTGACGGCTATCTTGCCCCTGGCCATGTGTGCGCTGTGGCGGGATATTCCATATTCGAGCCTGTAGCGGCCAGGTTTTCCGTTCCCTTTGTGGTGTCAGGCTTTTCGCCGCAGCAGATCCTTATTTCCCTCTCAGCCCTGTTAAAGCTCAAGGGACAGGGGGTAGTTAAGAATTTTTACCCCTCTGCTGTGACTGCTTTTGGAAATACCAAGGCCAGGGAAATGCTGGAGTATTATTTTGAGAAAGGGGACGCTTCCTGGAGGGGGCTAGGTCGCATAGAGAACTCCGGCCTTTATCTGAAGGAAGAGTTCACAGCTTTCGATGCAGGAAGCAGATACCTTACAGAGGACAGGGAGCCTGAAGGCTGCTGCTGTTCCTCCGTCATTACCGGAGAGGCAGATCCTGCCTCATGCCCGCTTTTTGGCAGTGCCTGTACCCCAGGACAGCCGGTAGGGGCCTGCATGGTGAGCCAGGAGGGGGCATGCTTCAATAGATTTAGGTGATGAAGGTGGAGGGTGTTGCATGAAGATAACCATGTCTGAGGGCGCAGGTGGCAATGCTACTGCAAAGCTGATCTCTGGGCTCTTTTTAAAATATTTTAATAGTCCTTATCTGCACGAGATGGAGGATGCGGCTCTTTTGCCTGATTTAGGGAAAATAGCCTTTACAACAGATTCCTTCGTGGTGAGGCCGCTTATCTTTAAGGGCGGGGACATAGGGCGGCTGGCAGTTTCGGGTACGGTCAATGACCTCCTGACGAGGGGGGCAGAGCCTAAATACCTGACTGCGGCCTTTGTGCTGGAAGAGGGATTGGAAATCGGCATATTAGAAAAAATCGTAGCCTCGCTTCAAAAAACTGCCATGGAAGCAGGCGTAGAAGTAGTTGCAGGAGATACGAAGGTGATGGAGGGCAGCGGGGGGCTCATTATCAATACAGCCGGAGTAGGGAGTGTGGCTTGCGGCGCTTCACTGGGAGCCAGGGCTATTGAGGCTGGCGACTGCATTATCCTAAGCGGCAGGCTTGGGGAGCACCATGCGGCCATAGTGTCTGAGCGCATGGGCATAGACAGTGAGATCACAAGCGATGCCGCGCCTTTAAATAAAATGGTAGGGACCCTCCTGGAAAACGGCATTCCTGTCCATGCCATGAGGGATGTGACGAGGGGAGGCCTCGCCACAATTCTCAATGAAATGGCAGAAGTGTCAGGAAAGGAGTTCCTAATAGAAGAGGAGAAACTGCCTGTCAGCGAGGAAGTGAGAAGCTTTGCGGGAATACTGGGCCTAGACCCCCTCTATATGGGAAATGAGGGAAAGATGGCCTTCTTTCTCGCAAGGGACAGGGCAGATGATGCCCTGGAGCTAATCCGCAAGAGCCCCTACGGAGAATATGCGGCTGCCATAGGGACCGTAGGGGATGCTGCAACAGGGGGCGTCATCCTGCATACTGCCATAGGAGGCCGAAGGCGCCTGGGGCCTCTCTATGGGGAGGGGCTTCCCAGAATCTGCTGATTACTTGCTTTCCTTGTCCCACTCCGTCTCGCAGTACTTGCAGCGGTAGATTCCCTTTTCTGCATCCGTCAGAAGGAAGATGTGGTCAAGTTCATGCTCCACAGAAGTAATGCAGCGGGGATTCCGGCATTTGATGATATTTGTGATTTTCTTTGGCAATGTAAGTTTGGGCCGGCCTATGATCTCGCCGTCCTTTATGATATCCACCGTGGCATGCTGGTCTAAAAATGCTATGGTGTCGAGGTCGTACTTCCTAAGCGGCATCTCGACCTTGATCATATCCTTTTTGCCCATCTTCATGCTGAAGGCGTTGAGTATCATGGCCACGCAGCAGCCCAGCTTGTCCAGCCCTAAGTCGTAGTAGAGCCTCATGCCGTTCCCTGGCGTGATATGGTCGATCACAAAGCCTTCCTCTATCTTTCCCACATGCAGCTTATATTGGGTGCGTTCGCTATCTGCCATCTATGCTTCCTTTCTTTAAGGCATCCTATTCAGTCCACCTTTATTTCTAATAGTTTCAAGATCAGGGCCATCCTTATGAACATCCCGTACCTCACCTGCTTAAAGTAGACTGACCTGGGGTCGTCATCTATTTCTGTAGAGATTTCATTGACCCTGGGGAGGGGGTGCAGCACAAGCATGTCGGGGGAGGCCAGCTGCATTTTTTTCTTATCCAGTATATAGAAGTCCTTTAACCTCACGTAATCCTCTTCGTTGAAGAAGCGTTCCCTCTGTACACGTGTCATGTAGAGTATGTCGAGGGACGGCAGCACGTCCTCTAAACGGGAGACCTCCCGGAAAGCTATATTATTCTGGGTTAAAAGGTCGTCCCTTATATAGCTGGGCAGCATGAGCTCCTTAGGTGAGATAAATACGAATTTCACATTTTCGTACCTTATCAGTGCCCTTATAAGGGAGTGGACAGTGCGGCCGAACATGAGGTCGCCGCACATGCCTATGGTCAGATTGTCGAGGTGGCCTTTCAATGCCCTTATGGTCATGAGGTCCGTGAGGGTCTGGGTCGGATGCTGATGTCCCCCATCTCCGGCATTTATGACGGGTATTTGGGACACGGCGGCAGCCACCATGGGGGCTCCTTCCTTGGGGTGCCGCATGGCGCAGATATCTGCAAAGCTGGAGACTACCCTGATGGTATCGGCTACGGTCTCGCCTTTTGTGGCAGAGGAACTGTCTGAGGAGTGGAATCCCAGGGTCTTGCCGCCCAGGCGCAGCATTGCGGCTTCAAAGCTTAAGCGGGTCCTGGTGCTGGGCTCGTAGAAAAGGGTGGCAAGGAGCCTGCCGTCGCAGGCGTGGGCATATTTGGCGGGATTCGCCATAATGTCTTCCGCCGTATCCATGAGTTCATCCAGTTCCGCTGTGCTAAGGTCCAGGGGGCTCATTATACTTTTCATAAATGGTACCTTTCTTTTATAAAGATTTCGGAACAGCTATTCAGATTTCTTTTTTATAATAGTAAGTTATTTTATATTATAGATTTGTTGTTCATTATTTCAAGGGGTACAGGTGGGATTTTCAATAGGGATTCCTCTTGAAAATTATCTGCATAACTGGAATAATGTAGCTACATACTATCAGAGTACCGTTTTGCCGGCCTTAGATGATATGGACAAATTGCAGTACTATGAATAAACTATTAGTAAATAAGAAATCTGCTCTGAGAAAAACCATGCGAAGCAGGCGGAATTCCATTCCTGAAAGCGTCAGGGCTGAAAAGTCAGCCTCTATATGGGGTGCGCTTAGGGGCTTAGAAAGCTTCAAAAATGCCGCTGTCATCGCTTTTTTTGCAGGATTTGGAAGCGAGGTGCAGACACTGCCTATGATAGAAGGGAGCCTTGCGCTTGGAAAAAGGGTACTGCTTCCTAAGGTGATTTCCAATGCCGATATGATATTTTTTGAAATAGACAGTATAATGAAGCTGGAGCCTGGAACCATGGGCATACCTGAGCCTATAGGCTCGGCAGAAGTTTTTGCAGGGACTCCGGACATGGTACTGCTGCCAGGGCTCGCCTTCGGCCGCAGCGGGGAACGCCTGGGCTACGGCAGGGGCTATTACGACAGGTACTTGCAAAATCTTCCAAATAAGGTTACAAAAGTTGCGCTCTGCTACAGTGAGCAACTATTGGACAGGGTTCCCATGGGGGATGGCGACATTGCGGCGGATTATATTATTACGGAAAATGAAAGCATAGCTGCGGCTAAAGATACGGCAAGGGTTAGCGGAAGATCCTGAGAAAGGGGGCTAAAAATGTGGACAAACGAAGGCGGGGCCGAATCTGCAAGGGAAAGGCTTGGTAAAATAAAAAAAATCAGGGAATCAGAGATAATTATCAAAGAGGGAGAATCCAACCCTGAAATGTATAAGATCATACAGGGGCATGTGGAGCTCTATACGGGCTTTGGCACGGATAAGGAGGTGCTGCTCGGAATACTGGGCCCCCAGACCTGCTTCGGGGAATTCGGGCTTCTTACCCAGTATCCTGCAATCTATACGGCGATTGCATTTTCTGAAACCTATGTCCTTAGGATAACAGCTGAGAATATCCTGGAATTCGTAAAGGAGAACCAGAAGAACATCATAGACATAATGCGCAACATGTC
>JAGBNO010000015.1 GCA_017634355.1 Lachnospiraceae bacterium | reverse complement strand
GTACATTCTGCTTGTCTTTTTGCCCGATAGAGCTGTTCAAAAATCAGTTACATAGCCCGCTATGCGCCTGATTTTTGAACAGCCCTCTCGGACAAAAATACAGCGCATTATGTACAAGTTATTTCTGAACAGTTCCTAAATCATAACTTTGATGTGAACACTTTTCCTACATATTAACAGAAAAAAAAAAATTAAACAACAATCCCTTCGCATATAAATCCGACCAAATTACTATGTAATGCATTTTCACGTATTATATGCTATAATATTAGAAATCCCCTTGCTTATAGCCATTTATGAAAAAACAAAAAGTCCCTTGACCTAAAAATGGCTGTATACAGGGCGGCGTGCAGTATTCCAACTGAAATAAAGATATCACGGCAGGAGGCATAGTATATGGGCAAAAATGGCACCATAGAAGAAAAGTTCAAAAAGGCAATGGAAGAAGGGCGCATCTACCCATACTACCAGCCCCAGGTGGGACCTGATGGCAAGGTTGTGGGCGCAGAGGCCCTAATGAGATGGGACGACCCCGAACACGGCCTGCTGCCGCCCTCCTATTTTATTCCAGAACTGGAAAAGGCCGGGTTGATCCATGACGCAGACCTGTACATATTCAGAGAAGTATGCTCCTTCCAGCGCGAGGCTATGGATGCAAGGATCCGCACTGTGCCCATATCTTTCAATATATCGAGGCACGACCTCCTTGGAAGGGAATTCGTGCACGAAATGGAAAAGCTCAGGGAAGAAATGGAAGTGCCCGCCGACCTTGTCAAGGCAGAGATAACAGAATCCTCGGCCATAGGCGGGAAAAGGCTCATACAGGATGCCTTAAAAGAGCTGCACGAAGCCGGCTATACTGTCGCAATGGACGATTTCGGCAGCGGCTACTCTTCCCTTAATATTCTAAAGGACCTGGACTTCGACACCATAAAGCTGGATATGAAATTTCTAGACGGCGGGACAGGCGGCAGGGGCGGCGTCATAGTCGGATCTGTCATGCAGATGGCGAGATGGCTGGGGCTTCCTGTCATAGCAGAGGGTGTGGAAACTCCTGAGCAGGCAGAATACTTAAAGGGCATAGGCTGCGGCGCAATGCAGGGCTTCCTGTATTTCCGCCCCATGCCGGGCGCAGAATTCAAAGAGCTTCTGCAGAAGGCTGCGCTAGGAAAGATAGCTCCCCCTATGGACATTATTTCCACCATGGATGCAGGCAAATTCTGGGACCCTGAGTCCTTAGAGGCATTGATCTTCAGTAGCTATGTGGGGGGTGCGGCCATACTCTCTGTCGATGGAGAACGGGCTGAGTACCTTAGGATAAATGAGAAGTACATTCAGGAAATAGGGAACTGCATGCCACAGGATGAGCTCTTGCGCTCCGACCCCTTCTCCTGCATGCTGCCTGAGAGCCAGCGTATATTCAAGGCCGCCCTGTCAAGGGCTGTCGAAACTAAGGACGAGCAGGAGTGCGAGACCTGGAGGGAGTATAACTCCAAGTGCTGCGGGGACTCCCGATTGTGCATAAGGAGCACTCTGCGCATGATAGGCTCTTCTGGCAGGGAGCACATATTCTATGTGATGATAAGGAAAGTAACCAATGAGAAACGCCATTTGGAAGAAATATCCGAGAGTGAGATGAGGTTCCGCTTTGCGAGCGAACAGGCAAACATATATGCCTGGGAATACGACGTGGCCACAAAGGAAATGCGCCCCTGCTTCCGCTGCATGAGGGACTTAGGTCTTCCGCCTCTCGTGGAGAACTACCCTGAGCCCGCCATAGAGGCAGGCATATTCCCTCCCGACTACGCCGACATGTACAGGGAATGGCACAGGCGCATAGAAAAAGGCGAGAAGACTCTCGAAGCCATAATTCCCCTGACCGTGGGCCGGGTTCCCTTCCATGTGCGCTATACCACAGAATTTGACGAATCCGGGCGCCCTGTCAAGGCATACGGCTCTGCTGCGCTGGTGGTGTGATGTCCTAAATAGAATTGACAGACTGCCTGTTTCACAGCATAATACATAAGGGTGCTGCCCAAAAACGGGCAGGCGGTTTACCTTTCGCCGGAGCAATCCGAGGATTCCCTAATCACAAGGAGGTGATGCCACATGGGAAAATATACGAAAGGAACGCTATAAGATGCTTGAGACTATCCTAAGCGTAGCCAGTATCATTGTAACTGTCATCAGCATTATCGTGACAATTATCAATATCTGGCAGGATAGAAAAAACAACCATCAAAAAAGCGGCCGCCGCTCCCCCACAGAGTAAGCCGCTTTTTTGACCAATCAACGGGGTAAACCGTTTGCTTCATGGACAGCACCTATATCTGTATACTAACACAGCCTTTTGTCAGTGTCAATTTGCAGCCATTCAGTCTCTGCTTTTCCGTTGGGGAACTATAGTAAATATCATTGGTAATTGTTGCCGGCTGCGCCAATTCATACTGTAAAATCCGCATTGACCATGAAACTTCAAAAAAAATCATTAAAACTCATCTCCCTAATTCTGATAATAATAATAGAGGCCGCCATCTCCATATACACCCTCACGGGGCTGCTGCGGACAAGGGAAACAGTTGTTTTCCAGCCCGATATGCTGGATGAGGACAATGCCACGCCTTATTTCACCCTGGACCAGGGCATATATACCGTCTCAGTAGGCTATGAGGACGGAGGCGGCGGGGACCTGCTTTTAAGCCGCTCTGTGGCCGAGCCCATGCCTGAGGAGAATACCATATTCTCCGATGAGACAAAGTTCCGTCCGGGTGAGGACAGGATAGCTTACGAGCTATATGTACGCTTCAACGGTACAAGCCTCCGAATAAATAATAATCTGAGCGAAAAGAGCGGGGAGCTCTCCCTAAGGGAAATAAGCCTCACCTACTTAAAAAAACGCTCCATATCTTATTTTTCCCTAAGGCTTCTCCTTCTATGGCTCATAATTGACCTGCTGCTGTATTGCATTCTTTTTAAGCCTGCCGGATTTCTCGCTTTCATTAGGAAGCACCGCTTCTCTATTCTTTTAGGAGCGGCCGCCATTTTTATAGCAGTTTTCCCTGTGCTCCAGCCCATGCTGCAGGAGGGGGACGACTTCGACTTCCACCTGCAGCGGCTCTCCGCCCTCTCAGACAGCCTCCGCCATGGCATCTTTCCCGCAAAAATACAGAGCGGCTGGCTGGGCGGCAGCGGCTATGCGGCGGGCGCCCTCTATGGGGACCTCCTAATGTATCCGGCGGCTATGCTGAATATACTAGGCTTCCCCTTAGGCAGCTGCTACAGGGCCTACCTTATCGCAATGACGGTCCTGTGCTATATAATAGGCCTATTCTCCTTCGGAAAAATCTCAGGGGATGAAAAGCTGGGAGCCATATCCTCCGCCTTTTATACCCTATCCCTCTACAGGCTCATAGACGTGCATGTGCGCTCTGCAATGGGGGAATATAGCGCCTTGAGCTTCATCCCGTTAATTATCCTCGGACTGCACTTAATCTATGCGGAAAAGAAAAAGGGCTGGCACTATATAGCCTGGGGAGCTTTCGGCGTTGTGGAGACTCATCTTTTAAGCTCTGTTATCCTCATAGAATTCATAGTCCTATTCTGCCTAATAAGATTCAAGGATACATTTAAAAAAGAAACCCTGCTGGAACTGCTTAAGGCCGCAGCGGCTTCCATAGCCGTAAATGCTTTCTACATCGCTCCCTTCCTGGACATTTATTTCGGTGAGAACTTAAATGGCATGAACGGGGACGGGGTGCTCCGCTCCATGGAAAACAATGCAGTTTACTTAAATTCCCTTTTTATCCCTATAGACAGCTCAGACCACTTTGTCTGGATAAGCCTGGGGGAGGGATACGGGGTCTTACTCCTGCTCATGCTATTCAGCCTTTTGAATGGCTGGTGGGAAAGGCTGGGTCCCGACGGCAGGGCTGCCCTCGTCCT
>JAGBNO010000014.1 GCA_017634355.1 Lachnospiraceae bacterium | reverse complement strand
TGCCTAAGGCCATTTCTGAAATAGCCGCAGGAAACATAGAAGTAAAAGACGGAAAAGTATATAGGAAATCGTTTTATTAGTGTGATACTTCAGAGGATCACCCAGGATGGCCGCATAAATAAAAAGGCAATTTCTAAATTCCCTTGCTATAAACTGCCCCATTTATTTATAGGACTATCCTTAAATAGAGGAGGAAACCTTGGAATCCAGAACAGAGGAAATGACGGTCCTGATAGTAGGCAGTGGTGGCAGGGAACATGCCATAGCCGCAAGCGTAAAGAAAAGCCCCAGGGTCAGTAAAATCTACTGCATACCCGGAAATGCGGGCATAGCGGAGTTGGGAGAAATCGTACCCGACATCAAGGCCATGGAGTTTGACCGCATCACCGAATTTGCAAAGTCGCACGAAGTTGACCTCGTGATAGTGGGGCCGGACGACCCCCTTGTGGGCGGGCTTGTAGATGAACTGGAAGCCGCGGGCCTCAAGGCTTTTGGCCCCAGGCGGAATGCCGCCATGCTGGAGGGCTCTAAGGCTTTTTCAAAGGACCTCATGAAAAAGTACCACATTCCCACCGCCGAATATGAAGTCTTCACAGATGCCGCCAGTGCGCTTAAGTATTTAGAAAGTGCGAGCCTTCCCATAGTGCTCAAGGCGGACGGACTGGCCCTCGGAAAGGGCGTACTCATCTGCAATACCCTGGACGAGGCCAGAAACGGCGTAAAGACGATAATGCTGGACAAAAAGTTCGGCACTGCCGGTAACCGCATGGTAATAGAATCCTTCCTCAAAGGCAGGGAGGTTTCAGTACTATCTTTCTGCGACGGCAAGACGATAAAGCCCATGCCCAGCGCCCAGGACCACAAAAGGGCAGGTGACGGCGACACGGGCTTGAATACAGGCGGAATGGGAGCTTTCTCTCCTTCTCCCTTCTATACTAAGAAAATTGCAGATGAATGTAAAAAGCTCATTTTCCAGCCCACTGTGGATGCCCTGAGGGCTGAGGGAATAGATTTCAAGGGCATTATCTTTTTTGGGCTGATACTCACCGAAGACGGCCCCAAGGTATTGGAATACAATGCCCGCTTTGGCGACCCTGAGGCACAGGTTGTACTGCCCCGCATGAAAAACGACATCATTGAAGTCATAGAGGCCTGCCTGGACGGAAAGCTCCATAAGGTAAAGCTGGAATTTGAAGACAATGCGGCCGTATGCGTAGTACTGGCCTCTGAGGGCTATCCTGTGAAATACAGCAAAGGTTACCCCATTACAGGGCTTGAGGCCTTTAATGGCAGGGATGGCTACTACTGTTTCCACGCCGGTACAAAGAAAAGCCCTAAAGGAATTATTACAGACGGCGGCCGCGTGCTTGGAGTCACCGCAAAGGGTCCTGACCTCCGCCAGGCCAGGGCCAATGCATACGAGGCTATACAATGGGTGGATTTCCAGAACAAATATTATAGAAAAGATATAGGAAAGGCCATAGACGAGGCCTAAAGAAATATATAAGCCCTTAAGGAGGCAGTTATGGGCATACAGAATTCAGAATATAAGATAAAACCGGATTACCACCGCCCATGGGATTGTGAAAATTGCGGCTATGGCGATCTGGTCTTCATAGGACTGGGGGAATATAAATGCCCCAAATGCGGGCATATAAACCTGGACGATTATGGAAAGGTGCGGGACTATCTGGACGAGAATCCCGGTGCCACGGTGAATGCCACTTCAATGGCGACAGGCGTGTCCAAGATGTCCATCACCACCATGCTGCGTGACGAGAGGCTGGAAATACGGGAAGGCTCTGCTACCTTCCTCAAATGCCGCAGCTGCGGAGCGCCGATAAACTCCGGTTATTACTGCCATACCTGCGCCAAGCTGGCCGAGGCTGCCGACAGAAAGAAGCGGGAAAAAGAAAAAGCAGAAGAAAGAATGGAGAATATCCATGGAATCAGCGCAGCTATCGAAGATACCGATGGCAAGATGAGGTTCAGGCGTGACTGAAAAGCGCCCTCACTTTTCATCTAAGGGGCTTAAAACAGCATATATCCTCTGTTTTCTTTTGTTTTTTTCTTTTATTATTTGTATTCAAGCCTCCGCTGAAGATGAAACCGTTTCCAGCGGAGTGACCCACGGTACGAATATTGCGGTTCATTCAGGGAGTGCCGCAAGCGGTATCATCAATAATACTGTCAATTCCGGAATAAGTGTAAGTATTTTGAAAACTGTCAGCGGCCGGGACGGCTCAGACTGGTATCTGGTTTCTTCATATAAGCCTGAAGAGATATATGGATACATACGCTCTGACTTTATAGTACAGAATGGGGTGGGCGCAGAGTCTATTTCTGTAAACAGCGCCATGGAGACCATAGTGGACGACGTGAAGGTGTACTCTTTTCCCTCCTTATCCGGAAATGTGCTCCTAAGCCTCCCTTACCACAGCTCCTGCAAATTCCAGAAGGCTGTTTTTGACAGTTCCAGCGGGTACTACTGGTACCTGATGAGCTTTAATAAAGTTGACGGCGTGGACAGGGGCTATATAAGGTCTGATTACTTTAGTTCCGACGAGTTTTCAGATACAATGTCAGCAGTCGGTTTTCCGGAGAGCTATGCAAAGCTCCTCAATAAAATACACGCACTATACCCAAATTGGACTTTTGAAGCATACGACCCTGCCCCCGACATAGACTGGGCCAGCGCCGTAAATGCCCAGAAAGGCATAAGTGTAGTGGAAGACCTGGATGCCGCTTCCATATCCGAGATAGAAACGGATAAGAAAAAAATCTCTGAGATTTTTGAAACCACCTTGAACGGCAGTTCCTTTCCAGATGCAGGACTGAGCTCCTTAAATTCAGAGGCTTCTTATGCGGAAATCCAATGGACCCAGGCAACGGACACAGCCCTGCGCTATTATATGGATCCCAGAAACTTCATGCTCCAGAATGACGGCAGCTTAAACAGTTCCTTCTTTATGTTCATGGACGGAAGGGAAACAGGCGGATGCACTGAGGCCGGCATAGAAAAAATCCTTTCCACTACTTCTATGAAGGGCAACATTCCAAATGAATCCGTAACTTATTCCAGCCTTGTAAAATCTATATCTGATGAAAAAAAGCTGAATCCTTATCTGGTAGCCGCCCGTATGAGGCAGGAGCATGGGAGCAGCACTCCCGATGGGCTTATAAGCGGAACCTACCCTGGCTACGAGGGCTATTATAATTATTTCAATATAGGCGCAAATGGCAGCGAACCCATAGTGAACGGCCTTAAATATGCCATGCGGCAGGGCTGGAACAGCCGCAGGAAATCTATAGCCGGAGGGATAGCTTTCCTTGCGGACAATTATGTATACAATACCTCCTATTATCAAAATACCTTGTACAAACAGCGGTTCAACTTTAAGGCCGGCAATGCGGCGCACCAGTATATGACCAGCCTCTATGCCCCCCATTATGAAGCAAGGCATGTGAGGCAGGGCTATCAAACTGCCGATATGGGTTCTCTGCACTGCCACTTTCTTATTCCTGTATACAAGAATATGACGGATACGCCTGTAACAGCTCCATGATCTTTAGGTTTCTACATAACTATCATGCCGGGGCCAAGGGCAATAGCTTCAAAGCTGGCTAAGACGGTTTTTAAGAAAACATAGTTTTGCTCCCAACATCATAGCAATATAATAGCTGAAAGGAATTGAATATCAATGAAAGCAAATTCAATGGCGAAAAGATGGTTTATCATGCTGCTGACCGCTGCCCTGTTTTTCTCCTCATTTACTTTTGTGGCCTACGGAGAAGAGGTAAGCGCAGAGGATGGGGGCGGCGAAGCCGCACCTGAGATGACAGAGGAGGAGATACAGGCTGCAGCCGAGGCTGCGCAGGCGGCTCTGGAAACGGTCGTGCCAAGCAGCATAGAGACCAATATTTCCGGCAAATACCTGGCCTTAAGCTTTCCTGCCAGCGAAGTCCCAAAGGGATTTACCGTGCGCACCATAGAATACGGCGGAGAAGAGGTGCGACTTGCCGAAATGACCAGTAAGAGCGCCACCATAGGCGCCGAAGGCTATACCGTAACCCTTGCCTACCTCACAGATGCCGACGGCTCCAATGGCGAATTCTACATCTGCGATACCACCAATGACGCTAAAATGTCAGACATGATTAAAATAGAGGGGCCTGGCGACAGTTACATTATAGTCCTGGATCCGGGAGACAATGTAGTAGGGCCCAATGGTTTTAAAAAGCAAAAGCTCCAATGGGGAAAGAAAACTGCTTCCGCCTGGTCCCTGCCTGAGGGCGGCTCATCCGAAGAAGACGAAGAAAAATCTGATAAAGAGGATAAAGATAAAGAAGAAGAAAAAGAAAAAGAAGCAGACGAAAAGGATAAAGAGGAAAATTCCGAAGATAGCTCAGCCTCTATAATAGACTCACTGTTCGTAACCAGAGTATATGCAGACGATTTCATAGGCGCAGGTGCAGGAGCCGCACTGCCGGATGACAGTTCGTCAGACACTGACGATACTGCTGAAGAATCCGGCTCAGAGGACGCTTCAAATGATAATAAGGAAGATAGCCCCTCTGACAAGAGTGCCGACGACGACGCCATGCTGGCTCTGGAAGAGATAGCCCACACCAATGCCTCCGGCCTCATACAGGCGCAGCCTAAGGACTTCTGCCTGCTCTTTGCCATAGACGATGGGGGCAATCTCGGTTTTTATCTATATGACATACAGAGGAGCACCTACCAGCGCTATGTGGAGATTGACAGCGGGGAGTCTGCCACCACTATCAAATACAGAAAGCTTTCCAGAACGAGGCTCCTCATAATCGTAATACTCGCTATATTGCTGGTAGTTTTTATATTCCTTTTCATCAATACTTTGCTGTCAAAGAAGCGCAGGGATGAGTCCTCCCCCGATGAGGAAGAAGCTATGCGTGAAAGGGCCATACGCAAGGAAAGGGCCCGCATACGCGTAGGGCGGAGGGAACTGAATTACCTCATGGATAGGGATGAGGATGAAGACGATGATGAGGAGGAAGAGGAAAACGAGAATTATACCGATGAGGATTATTCCGATGACAATATAGAAGACAATGATAATGACGGCGGCGGCTCTTATGACTATGGAGATGAAGAAGAGGACATAGAAGAGCCTGAATATAGAGAAGAAGCCCCTGTCCGCAGGAAAAAGGCTAAGAAAAGCCTCTTTCTCGAAAAGAAACCGAGGCCTGAAAAAGAGAAAGCCATAAAGCCGGTCCAAAAACTTGTGAGAGAAGATGCGTTGCGCAGGAATGACGATGAAGATGACGATATTACTATTTACAAGGGGCGCAAGACAGCAGCTGATACTGCAAAGCCTGTGCGCACTGAAAAACGCGGCAGCAGGGTGGCAAAAAATATCGAAGACGAGCGGCGCACTGTGAGGACAGAAAAAAAGATCGAAGCGAAAAAGAGGCCTGATTATGACCTGGATGAAGATTTTGATTTTGAATTTTTGAACATTAAAAAGTAGGTTTTGAATAGTTACATCAATATCAATAACCAAGAGGAAAAATGGAATATACGGAAAAAACAGCACAAGTACTTAAGATTGCCGAAGAATGTGCCGAAGAATTGAACCAAAACTATGTGGGCACAGAACATATCCTGACAGGGCTCCTGAAAGAGGGAAATGGAGTTGCGGCCTTTGTCCTATCGGAAAATAATATAAAAGAAAGCCAGATATTAGAGCTCATACAGCAGCTTGTTGCGCCTGGCAGCGATATAATTCTGCAGGAAAAGATGGGCTATACCCCAAGGGCAAAAAAAATCCTCTCTATGAGCGAAGAGACCGCCCGCCGTTTCCACGCAGATCTCATAGGCACGGAGCATATACTTCTCTCCCTCATAAGGGAGGGGGAGAGCGTGGCCATACGCCTTATGAATACCCTGGGAGTAAATCTCCCCAAGCTGTATGCTGACACCTTAAGCGCCATGGGAGAGGACCCATCCCTTACCAAAGAAGACCTGCGCCACCGCAAGGGGGACTATGAGAAGAGCTCCACCCCCATGCTGGACCAGTACTCCAGGGACTTAACAGCCCTCGCCAAAGAGGGACGCCTGGACCCTGTAGTTGGCAGGAATAAGGAAATTATGAGGGTCATACAGATACTCTCCAGAAGGACAAAGAATAATCCCTGCCTCGTAGGAGAGCCCGGCGTGGGAAAGACAGCCATAGCAGAAGGGCTGGCAGTCCGCATAGTGAACGGAAACGTGCCCTCTACCATAGAGAACTGCCGCCTGGTGTCCCTGGATATGTCCGGAATGGTTGCAGGCAGCAAATACAGAGGGGAATTTGAAGAGCGCATAAAGAGGGTCATGAGGGAAGTCATAGATTCCGGTAATATACTGCTCTTTATGGATGAAATACATACACTTATAGGGGCCGGCGGCGCAGAAGGCGCCATAGACGCTTCCAGTATGCTGAAGCCCTCCCTTGCCAGGGGCGAGCTCCAGATGATAGGGGCAACCACCCTGGACGAATACCGCAAGTATATCGAGAGGGATGCGGCGCTGGAGCGCAGGTTCCAGCCAGTTACCGTAGAAGAGCCTTCAGAAGAAGAAGCCATAGAAATACTGAACGGGATTAAGGACAAATATGAGGAACACCACGGCGTTACCATACCGGAAGACGCAGTAAAGGCAGCCGTACACCTAACTTCCCGTTATATAAATGACCGTTTCCTGCCAGATAAAGCCATTGATGTAATGGATGAGGCGGCGAGCAGATTAAAGCTCCTAAGCCTTAGTCCCTCTAATGATGAAGCGTCGTTTTTTGCTGCTCTCCATGAAGCAGAGGAAAAGATGGAGCGGGCCATAGGGGAAGGCGACTTTGAGATGGCCGCCAGCCTACGGAAGGATTACCTCCGCATAAAGAAAAAGCTTTCCAAGGCAGAGGACAAAAGGGATAAGCGCATAAAAAAAGAAGGGCTTGTCCTTACAGAGGACGATATTGCAAATGTGGTATCCGTCTGGACAAAAATCCCCCTCTCCCGTCTTACCGAAAAAGAGAACCAGAAACTATTGAAACTGGAAGAAAAACTAAAGTCAAGGGTCATCGGCCAGGATGAAGCCGTACACAAGGTAGCGCAGGCTATTAAGCGGGGGCGCGTAGGCTTGAAAGACCCCAAGAGGCCCATAGGCTCCTTCCTTTTCCTTGGCCCCACGGGCGTAGGCAAAACGGAGCTAAGCAAGGCTCTAGCCAATATACTTTTCGGCTCTGACGATGCGATGATAAGGGTGGATATGTCAGAATTTATGGAGCCCCATTCCGTTGCCAAAATGATAGGCTCCCCACCCGGCTATGTAGGGCATGACGAAGGAGGACAGCTTGCAGAAAAGATAAGGCGCAACCCCTATTCGGTAGTGCTCTTTGATGAGATAGAGAAAGCCCACCCTGACGTATTCAACGTGCTGCTGCAAGTACTGGACGAAGGACATATCACCGACTCCAAAGGCAGGAAGGTAAGCTTCAAGAACGCTGTCATCATAATGACCAGTAATGCCGGAGCCGCTCAGATCGTAGATCCCAAGCGACTGGGCTTCAATGCTTCCGATACTGCCTCGGACAGATACAATTCCATGAAGAAGAATGTCATGGATGAAGTAAAGAGAATATTCCGGCCTGAGTTCATAAACCGCATAGATGACATCATCGTATTTCATGCGCTGGGCAAGGAAGAGCTGAGGGGCATCATAGAGCTTCTGGCAAAGGAACTCTCAAAGAGGGCCAAAGAGCAGATGGAAATAAAGCTCCATATATCTCCCCAGGTCAGGGATAAACTTATAGAGAAGGGTTCGGATAACAAATTTGGGGCTAGGCCCCTAAGGCGCACCCTGCAGGAGATGGTGGAAGACCCCCTGGCTGAGGAGGTCTTAAAGGGAAACTGCAAAAATGGCGACACTGTGAAAGTCAGCCTGAAAAAGGGAGAAATATTTTTTAAGACAGGGAGGTAACTATGTCTGCTGTAAAAGAGCTGCTGCGCACTGAAGAAAATGGAAAGCTAAGCTTTGGCGACCATACCCTTACTACTAAGGCAAAGAAAGATGATTTTCCCTATGAAGGGGATGTCTACAAAGTGAAAACCTTTTCCGAAATCACGAAGCTGGAAAAAAATGGCCTGTTCTTATACGAATCTGTTCCGGGCACCAGCGTAAACAATTTTAAGGAGGATGTAAATGGCATCTCCTTTACCGTAGAAGGCCCAGACGATGCGCAGATAACCCTCGGCCTATTAGAGGACACTGATTATGCCGTCATCGTTGACCACAAGGATACGGGCCACATGAAGACAAACTTGGGCGGGAAGCTCTCCATAAGCGTGGAGCTGGGCACTGCCCCCGTAAATATCAAAGTACAGAAGGCTTAAATCATTTTTTCCAGGGCGAAGCTTTTCGATGAAGCATATAGGCATTTGGACAAGTCATATCCACAGGTCATTCTGCAGCTGTTCCTTAGGCGCACTTATTGCGGGGACAGGCGTTTCACCGGATATATATCAGGGAGCAAGGTAAAGAGTGGCAGGAAAGGTAAAAAACCGCACGGTCTTTTTTTGCCAGGAATGTGGCTATGAGTCCCCAAAGTGGCTGGGCCAGTGCCCCATGTGCCATAAGTGGAACAGCATGGTGGAGGAAAGGGTTACGCCCTCCACGAGTTCTGCTTCTGTCACAAAATCCGCATTAGATCTTCCAAAGCCCCAGCCCTTGAGCTCCATAGAGATGGAGGAAACGGACAAGCTGAAAAGCGGCATCCTGGAGCTGGACAGGGTGCTGGGCGGAGGCATAGTCCAGGGCTCCATGGTGCTGGTAGGAGGCGACCCCGGCATAGGAAAGTCCACTCTCCTATTACAGGCCATGCGCAATATTTCTGCTAAAAAACTGGACGTCCTATACGTGTCCGGCGAGGAATCGCTTAAACAGATAAAGCTCCGCGCCATGAGATTGGGCGAATTCAACGACTACCTGAAGCTGCTGCCCGAAACACGCCTTGATAGGATACAGGATATCATCGAAGAGACACGCCCTATGGCTGTAGTCATAGATTCCATACAGACGCTCTACAGTGAGACTGTGTCCTCGCCTCCGGGTTCCGTCTCCCAAGTGAGGGAGGCCACCGGAATACTCCTACGCATTGCCAAATCCTTAGGAATTACAGTTTTTATCATAGGCCATGTCACCAAGGAAGGGGCTGTTGCGGGCCCCAGGGTCTTAGAGCACATGGTGGATACCGTGCTTTACTTTGAGGGCGACGGCAGGAATGCCTACCGTATTTTGCGGGCTGTGAAAAACAGGTTTGGCTCCACGGACGAGATAGGTGTATTCGAAATGCATGAGGACGGATTGCACGAAGTGGAGAACCCCTCGGAATTCCTGCTCTCAGGACGTTTAGAATCTGCCCCCGGCTCCATAGTCACCTGCTGCATGGAGGGCACGAGGCCGCTGCTTTTAGAGATCCAGGCCTTGATCGCAGACAATGCATTCGGCTTTCCCCGCCGTCAGGCCGCCGGCACAGACCACAACAGGGTAAGCCTGCTTATGGCCGTGATGGAGAAAAGGGCCGGCATGCGCCTCTCCTCCTCAGATGCCTATATAAATATAGCAGGGGGTATAAAAGCCACAGAACCTGCAGTTGATTTAGGGATAGTAATGGCCATAGCCTCATCCTTCAGGAATAGGCCCATAAGCCATGATACTGTGGCTTTCGGTGAAGTCGGCCTCTCAGGCGAGGTCAGGGCCGTGAGCGATGTGCGCCAGCGGATAAATGAGGCAAAAAGGCTGGGCTTTAAGAGGATACTCATGCCCAAAGGCTCCCTAAAAAATCTAAAAAGCGATGTAGCCGGAGATTTAAGCATAGCCGGCATACGCACTATATCTGAGGCTCTGGAAGAAATCTGATTTTTCCCTTGACATTTTTCTATTATCTGATAAAGTGAAATACAGGCAGTTTCTCATGCCTATGCAATTCTTATAAGTTCCATATCAATTCCCTATATTCAAAATCCTAAAAAAAATTGAAAAGAGGCATCCTATGTTCAGCAGCATCCATTCTATGACCCTATTCGGTATGCATGTGCAGAGGGTAGAGGTAGAAGCCGACCTCGCAGACGGCGGCCTGCCGGTCTTTGAAATGGTGGGATTCCTGTCAGGTGAAGTAAAGGAATCCAAAGAGAGGATACGCACTGCCCTTAAGAACAGCGGCTATTTCCTTCCACCAAAACGCATCACTGTAAACCTTTCCCCTGCAAACATGAAAAAAAGCGGCTCCTCCTTCGACCTGGCAGTGGCCATCTCCCTCCTAAGCTCCATGGGGCTTATAGTGCCGGAGGAATTAAGTGATACGGTAGTAAGCGGGGAACTCAGCCTGTCAGGCGACCTGCATCCCGTAAATGGAATACTGCCCATGGTGATGGAGGCCAAGAAAAGCGGTTTCAGGCGTTTTGTCCTGCCTATGGCAAACGCCAGGGAAGGCGGCGCCGTGGAGGGCATAGAGGTTATAGGGGTGCATAACCTCAAGGAAGTAATAAGCTACCTGAACGGGAGTATAAAAATAGCCCCCACGGTCCTATCAGTAGATGAAATCCTGAAAAATGCACATGACTACCCCCATGATTTCTCTGAGATTGTGGGACAGCTCCCTCTGCGGCGGGGCATGGAGGTGGCTGTGGCAGGTATGCACAATATTATGCTCATAGGCCCGCCCGGCAGCGGCAAGAGCATGGCCGCCAAATGCATGCCATCCATCCTGCCTCCCTTAAGTAAGGAGGAATGCCTTGAAATCACTGAAATCTACAGTGTCGCAGGACTTTTGGGCGATACAGGGCTGGTGACAGAGCGGCCTTTCATGAGCCCTCATCATACTGTATCTCCCCAGGCCCTGTCGGGAGGAGGGCATGTGCCAAAGCCCGGTGCCGTGAGCCTGTCGCACAGGGGAGTCCTCTTCCTAGACGAGCTGCCGGAATTTAGCCGCAGAGCCCTGGAGATACTGAGACAGCCCATGGAGGATAAAGAAATACATATTTCCAGGACACAGGGGAATTACAGCTTCCCCGCAAACTGCCTGCTGGCGGCGGCCATGAACCCCTGCCCCTGCGGCTATTACCCTGACAGAAACCGCTGCCGCTGCTCAGAATCAGAGATACATAATTACCTAAACCGCATTTCAGGTCCCCTCTTAGACCGCATAGATATATGTGTTCCCGTTTCGGAAATCCCTTTCCAAGAACTCTCTCAAAGCACTCCCGCCTATAATGAAGCTTCGGCCTCCATAAGGGCAAGAGTAAGCGAAGCCGCCGAGATACAGAAAAAACGCTATAGAGGCAGCAGCATACATTTCAATTCAGACCTGGGCGTGAAAGAGCTCTCTATTTACTGCAGCCTGGGCTTAAAGGAAAGCCGTCTCCTTGAGCAGGCCTTCAGTTCCCTGCACTTAAGCGCAAGGGCTTATCACCGGGTGCTAAAATGCGCCCGCACAATCGCTGACCTTGACCATAAAGACAAGATAAGCTACGACCATTTGTCGGAAGCCATAGGATATCAGAATGGTTTCAGAAAATAAGAGGCCTATACTGTTTTAGCAGAAGAGGAACAATGCAGGATAATAAATACTTTTCTGAAAAAATCACTTACTTAACCCCATTTGATAAAGCTTTCCCTGAAAAGTTAAAGGATATCCCCAACCCTCCATCGGGCATATACGTAAAGGGGCAGCTCCCTGACCCCAATATCCCCTCTGTCGCCATCATAGGCAGCCGCATGGCATCGGCTTATGGGATAAGCATGGCCAGGTACTTTTCCTCCCACCTGTCAGGAGCCGGAGTGCAGATAATAAGCGGCATTGCTAAGGGCGTGGACGGAGTTGGCCAGAGAACGGCTATAGAAATGGGGAATCCGACCTTTGGCGTACTGGGCTGCGGCCTAAACGAAATATATCCCAAAGAAAACAGGGACATTTTTGAAAGCATACTGAAAAATGGCGGGCTAATATCTGAGTATCCTCCGGACACAAAGCCCCTGGCCAAGCTTTTCCCTTTGAGGAACAGGCTTATATCCGGTCTTGCAGACATAATACTAGTTGTGGAAGCCGGTGAGCACTCCGGCACATCCATCACCGTTTCCAGAGCATTGGAACAAGGAAAGGATGTATTTGCTGTCCCCGGCAGGATAACCGACCCCTTCAGCGCAGGCTGCAATCAGCTTATAAGGGACGGGGCCGGCATAGCCCTCTCTCCCGAAGCCATATTAAATGCCCTTGGGCTCCCTTCTGAATCCATAGCCCCGCCAGACTGCAAGAAAAAACTGGCCGGTCTCCACCTTGCCAAACTAGAAAAAAAGGTGTATATTTCTTTGGATTTATATCCAAAGAGCATAGAAAGCATTTTAAATCAAACCGGAGCGGCTTTAGCTGAGCTGTATCCGGCTCTTTTACGGCTGAAACTCTTAGGACTTATATCGGAAACTGGTCAGAATAATTATTACAGAAACCTGTAGGGTTTATTTTTTAGGATATGGCAAAGAATCTTATCATAGTTGAGTCTCCTGCCAAGGTAAAGACTATAAAGAAATTCCTTGGAAGCAATTATCAGGTCGTGGCCTCCCTAGGTCATGTGCGCGACCTCCCCAAGAGCCAGATGGGCATAGACATAGAACATGGCTTTGAACCAAAATACATAACAATACGGGGCAAGGGTGAGCTGCTTGCTTCCTTAAGAAAAGAGGTCAAGAAGGCTGACAGGATATTCCTTGCAACCGACCCTGACAGGGAGGGCGAGGCCATTTCCTGGCATCTTCAGAAAGCCCTTAAGCTGGAGCCCGGTGAAACAGATAAGACCGTAGAGCGCATTACCTTTAATGAGATTACTAAAAGCGCCGTCAGGGATTCCTTAAAAGACCCCAGGGATATAGACATGAACCTTGTGGATGCACAGCAGGCCCGCAGGGTCTTGGACCGCATGGTGGGCTATGGCATATCTCCCCTGCTCTGGGCAAAGGTCAAAAGGGGCCTGTCTGCGGGACGGGTACAGTCAGTAGCCCTAAGGATCATCTGTGACAGAGAGGATGAGATAGAAGCTTTTATCCCAGAGGAATACTGGACCATAGATGCGGATTTTTCTGTAGCTGGTGAAAAAAAGCCCCTTACAGCCAAATTCTACGGCGACAGGGACGGAAAAATAAAGATTTCCACCAAAGAAGAGGCGGATAATATACTTTCTTTTTGCGAAAAAGCCACATTCAAAGTCGAAGACGTGAAAAAGGGCATACGCACCCGCAAAGCGCCGCTCCCCTTTACCACCAGCACCCTGCAGCAGGAAGCTTCGTCCGTACTCAATTTCTCCACACAGAAAACCATGCGCATAGCCCAGCAGCTCTATGAGGGTGTGGATATCAAGGGCAGCGGTTCTATAGGCCTTATCTCATATCTGCGAACTGATTCTACAAGAATATCCGATGAAGCCGCCACAGCCGCAGCGGCATATATAGAGGAGCAATTCGGAAAAGAATACCTGAAAGTTCGGGACCAGAAAAAAAGTGACGAAAAGGAAAAAAAGATACAGGATGCCCATGAGGCGATACGCCCCACAGATGTGAGCCTATTGCCACAGAACCTGAAGGAAGACTTGAGCCGTGACCAGTACAGGCTCTACCAGCTTATATGGCAGCGTTTTCTTTCCAGCCAGATGCCTCCTGCCAAATACGACACCGTCAACATACGCATAGCCGCAAGTGAACGCTATATTTTTACAGTCTCTGCCTCAAAGCTGTCCTTCGATGGCTTTTTAAAAGCATCCGGCCCTTTGGGCAGGGAGGAAGATGACAATGGGAATCTGCTGACTTCAGATATTTCCACTGACAGCATGGTCAAACTGGAAAGCCTCTCAGATAAGCAGCACTTTACCCAGCCCCCTTCCCACTATACCGAGGCAACCTTGGTCCGCCAGCTGGAAGAGCTGGGCATAGGACGCCCCAGCACCTACGCTCCTACTATAGGCACTATAATCTCACGCCGCTATATTACAAAGGAGCAGAAAAATCTGTATGTGACAGAACTGGGCACAGCTGTAAACCAGATCTTGAAGGAAGCTTTCCCCAACATAGTGGATGTGAACTTCACCTCCAAGCTGGAAGGCCAGCTGGACGGCGTGGAATCAGGGGATGTGCAGTGGAAAACCATAATAGAGAATTTCTATCCGGACTTGGAAACAGCTGTAGAAAAAGCTGACAAGGAAATAGCTGAAGTAAAGATAGCAGATGAGGTAACAGATGAGATCTGTGAAAACTGTGGCCGCAACATGGTCATCAAATACGGCCCTCACGGCAAGTTCCTGGCCTGCCCCGGTTTCCCCGACTGCCGCAATGCGAAGCCCTACTACGAAAAGATAGGCGTTCCATGCCCAAAATGCGGCAAGGACATAGTTATGAAGATGTCCAAAAAAGGCCGCCGCTACTATGGCTGCATAGGCTATCCGGACTGTGACTTCGTGAGCTGGCCCCGCCCTGCAAAGACTAAATGTCCCGAATGTAATTCACTTATGGTCATAAAGGGCGAAAAACTCGTATGCACCAATGAGGATTGCCAGCATAGCATGGAAATGCCTGATGAAGAAAGCATATGAATGTAAGAATCGAATACTTTTATGATATCCTAAGGGCCATGGCCTCCTGATCGAGGGCGGCCCTTATTGCTTCTTCCTGGCTGATCCTGCCCTCTCGGAAAAGCTTTTCCAAAGCTTCATCCATGGTTACCATGCCCTTATCGTGCCCTCTGGACATAAGGGCATTAAGTCCATAGATATTCCCCTGGCGTATCTGCTCCCTTATCTGGTTATCAACCAGAAGTATCTCATAGACCGGCACTCTGTCGCCGTCCACGGAGGGGATCAGCTGCCTTGAAACAGTGGCCTTCAGGGCATTAGCCATACGGTTCCTGGCCGACTGCCTCCTCTGCTCTGGAAAGAGGTCTATGAAATTCCCCACCGTCTCTACAGCCCCCTGGCTATACATGGAAGTAAAGACCAGGCGTCCGGTCTCAGCCGCCATGAGCGACAATCCTGCAACCTCAGCCTGTGAAAGCTGCCCTATATGCAGCACGTCAGGGTCCTGCCTTAATGCCGCAGATACCGCGCTCTGATAATCATTGGCATCCAGCCCTATCTCCCGTTGATTTACTATGGACATCTTGTGAGGGTGCAGATACTCTATGGGATCTTCCAGAGTTATTATATTACAGGCCCTTGTGGAATTGATCCTGTCTATCATGGAAGCAATTACAGTAGACTTTCCGCAACCCGAAGGTCCCGTAATGAGTATAAGCCCCCTTGGAGAGTCGCATAGTGACATGACCTCCTCCGGTATCTGCAGGGCTTTAGGGTCGGGGATCTGCATATCAACTATGCGTAAAGACACCGTGATGCTCCCCCTCTGCTTATAAGCATTTACCCTGTACCGCCCTGCCCTGGGTATGGAAACAGACAAATCTATCTCCCCTTCCCTCTCAAATTGCTCCCTCTGCTCAGGTGTCATGAGCCCCAGCAGTATTTCAAGGGTATCGGATGCGGTCATCTTAGGAAAATGTGTGGGCTTTAACTCCCCATGTATGCGAAAACGCGGAGATATGCCCACGCAGATATGCACATCGGAGGCTCCCTCTTTGGAAGCCTCCTGTAAAAGCGCATTCATATCCAGCATAGCTCACTGCCCTTCCAATAGCTTATCGAAGTCCTCTGTGGGGATGGGCTTGGAGTAGTAATAGCCCTGGGCTATGTCGCAGTCCACTTTTTTAAGGAATTCTATCTGCTCCCTGGTCTCTACCCCCTCCGCTATGACCGTGAGTCCCAGCTGCTTAGACATGGTAATCGAATTCTCGATAATTACCCTCCCACGCCTGGTGGACATGATCTCGTCTATAAAGTAGCGGTCGATTTTTATTACATCCACCGGCGCTTCCCTCAGCATATTGAGGGAGGAATAACCTGAGCCGAAGTCATCCATCTCTATTATGAAGTTCTCTCTCTTAAGCCCCTCCATGAGCCTATAGAGCTGGTCTACATCCTCAGTGAAAAGGGTTTCTGTTATCTCCAGCTCCAGATATTTATTCTCTATCCCGTATTTCTTCGTAAGCCCTGTAAGCACATTGATAAGGTCAGGATTAGTCACATGGAAGCGGGAGACATTTACGGAAATAGGTATGGCCATATCCTTTTTGGCAAGGTGGGCTATATATTCCGCCGCGCACTCCCACATATATTCATCCAGCCTCATTATAAAACCATTATTCTCGAAATACGGCAGGAATTCTCCCGGAAAGCGCAAGCCCCCTGTAGGATGCTTCCAACGCACCAGAGCCTCTGCGCTGCAGATTTTCTCAGTCTTCAGATCCACCTTGGGCTGCAGGTACATCACAAACTCCTTGCGGTCCAGGGCCAGCTGCATTTCGCTCTCCATCTGGGCTACCTTGCGCTGCATTATGCGTATTTTGTCGTCATAGACTGCGAAGTTAGTGAGCATATTTCCCTTGATCTCTTTTTTTGCTAACCTCGCCCTGTCACACATGAGCCTAATGGGGATGTCCCTGCTCTCTATTTTGTATATTCCATAACTCAGGGTTGAGCCGCAGCGCTTGGCCTCTTCAAAGTCAAAGCTCTGTGTCAGGCTGTCTATCAGCTCCAGAATATCATGGTCATTGTCATAGTCCAGAAGCAGGGAGAACATATCCGCCTCATAGCGGCCCGCAATGCCGCCTTTAGGGAGATTGCTCCTTATTACCTTGCCAAGCTCCTTCAGACACCTGTTACCCGTATCTACCCCGAAACGGTCGTTGATTATGCGGAAATGCTCTATATCGACAGAGATTATCGCAAAGTTCTTATCCAGGTCTATATGTATCTTCTCCTGCACTAACCTGTAGAAAGCATCGGCATTGTATAGGCCGGTAAGGCTGTCATAGTCCGCCCTGAACTCCAGTTCGGCCTTGATCTCCATCTCTGTATTAACATCCTGAAAAATACCTGTTATCCTTGTCAGGAGATTATTCAGGCCTTTAAGCGTCTGCACCGTAATGGTGAACCATCTGGATATGCCGAACCTGTTCTGTATCCTAAGGGTCGTGGAATGGGTATCGGGCTGGTTCTTTACAAGTTCTAAAAACTCATGATATTTTTCCCTGTCCTCGTCCGCCGGCTTCATCCCCTCCAGAAGAGACCACTCGTCACGCTGCATTTCAGCATTGAGCATGAACATCTCTTCAAAGGTAGTACAGATATAATAGCTCTGCTCAGCCACGTCAAATTCGAAAACATAACAGCCGGTAAGTTCATTTATACGCTCATAACGCTCGTTTTCTCTGGCCAGTTCGCTCATAAAGGCGCTATTGTCCCTCATGGCTTTGTACTTATTCTCTATTACGTTGTTGCGCTCTAAGTCTATTTTTAAATCATTTATATCTCTGGCAGTAAGGAAGACCAGCTCATCCCCGCCTTCCTCCACATCCATTTTTACCACTGTGTTTATATCATACCAGTGATAGGAGCCGTCCTGATTCAGGAAACGGACCTGCTTATTTACCTGTTCACGCCCTATTTTTCTGGATTCCCTCAGGTAGCCGGGGTCTGTCACATAGAGGAAGTCCTCCCTGTCCATATAGTAGACCACATAGTCCAGATACTGCTTGCGGAGCTTTTCGTAGGGAACTATATGGCTCTCTATGACAAACATCAGACCCTCTTCCCTGACCCTGGCGCAGCTGTTGCGAGTGAGGTTGATTTCCCAGATCACATCACAGGACTTATAGATGGCTTCATTGAAATGCTCCATGCTCCTGTGGATTTCCTGCATCTCGTGAGCCAGGTCCTGCCTCACATCAGCCATCACGTATGCGCTGCGCTGATTCACGAGGGATATCCGCGTAGTCCTCGTGCGTATCTCAGTCCTGAGCCTGGGGGAATATACATCTGAATCGAGGGAAAACTGGGTCCTGCCCATTTTATTTATGGGGCAGTCCTTGCAGGGCTCGTGTATGCCCTTCAGCACTTCGTAGCAGAAGCCATTTATCTCTTTGGGATACTCGCCCCTTAAGGCGTCATTCATGTATAGCAGGCGGTGGTTCTCATCTACAGCATAGGCCAAGGACATTATCGGATCCAATATGCTCCTTATTAGCTCCATGTCACTTAGGGGCACTGAAGTGCCTGCCAGCTCTTCCTGCCCCCTTAGCTTGCCGTCATAGAGTGAGAATGAATTGGGAGTATTTCCCTTTGAATGGAGAAGGGCATCGCCGGCATGCTGCCTCATGGAATCGTAATCCGGAAAGCCATCGCCGTTATATATGGCTATGCCCACATTAATAACCGTTTCCTCTGTCATGCGGTAATTTGACCAGGCAGCCTTCACGGCCCTCATTATGTAGCTGGCCTTATCACAGATTATGCCCCTGTCCTTTACGCCCTTCATGCAGATAAGAAAACGTTTTTCCGACTCCCTGCCTATGATGTCGCTGGCCCTCAGCGACCTTTTGAAAATCCTGGCCACCTCTACGGCGGCCAGGTCTGCCCTCTCATGTCCTGCGCTCTTTAGAAGCACATCATAATCCGTAAGCTCAATGAGCATGAGATTATAGACCGTGCCCTGCTCCTGTTCAGCAAAAAATGAGGAAATCTTCAGCTCTGCCTCAGGTCTGCTGTCCAGGCCCGTAAGCTCGTCCGCCATGCGCCTGACCTCAGCCCCCGCATCATCATCGTCTATATCTATGCGGGAATAGGTGCCATAGAGCAGCGCCGGCCTATTATTCTCATCCATTATGGTCTTGCCGACCACCTTATACCACTGGAATACCCCGTCGAAATCCAGACAGCGGAAATACTCCCTCCTGCCCGGAGAGTCATAGCGCATGGGCCTGAAGAAGGTTATGGCCCGCTTCAGGTCGTCAGGGCACACCTTGCCCCCAAGCTCCAGCGATTCACTGAAGTCCATGATCCTGGTCTGGCAGGGGATGAATTTCGCCACATTGCGGGAGAAATTCATCACATCAGACTGTATGTCGTACTCGAATACTATAGTCTCATATATCCTGCCCTGGCTCTTTTCTTCCTTTTGTCTATGTACATCGGAATTTATATCGTTAGCCATTCCACCTTACCGCTCTCTATGTCATAAATGGCGCCTTTTACAGTAAAGCCTTCTGTAAGGTCTTCCTTTAAGCTGGCCCTCACCATTTTCACGCCTGCTTCCACATTGAGGCAGGATGCCTTATAGGGATCTTTCTCACTGCCTATGGCATCCATTATCTGGTCTGTAATGGTCTTTATGAATGAGGGTGCGCCGCCTTCCAGTGCGGCCCCCACAGCCCCGCAGTTCGTATGGCCGAGTATCAGGACCAGGGGACTATGCAGGTGCTCTGCCGCATACTCTATGCTGCCCAGCTGGTGGTTGTCTATCACATTGCCCGCAACCCTTATCACAAAGAGCTCCCCTATGCCGGCCATGAAAATATCCTCCGGTATGACTCTGGAATCAGAACAGGTAACTACTATAGCATACGGATGCTGGCCGTTCTCTTTTGTGTCCCTGCGGATTTCAGGAGAAATGTCACCATCATTGGTCTTTGCCCCCAGATACCTCTCATTTCCGGCCTTCATCTTTTCAATTATCTCATTGACACCCATACCCTACTCCTTTCATTAAAACCCATGCTATATAAGGACCTGTCGTTAAATAGTCACCATCCTGCTTCCCTTTCTGCCCAATAGCATCATAAAAAACTATAGGAGGCACTCGCAGAGCGCCGTCCGGAGAAAAATCCGGCGTACCGGATTTTTCAGAGAATTTTGAAGTTATTGCTTTTGCCCCCCAGCTTCATAACTATTATCTTAGATAATGGCAAAAAAAGCAATAGCGTTCCATTACTTACGTACATGCTTCCTCAGGCTCTCCATAAGTTTTTTCTCCTGCGTAGGATTGTGATGCATTCTGCGTTCCAGTACAGACATTACATGCGCTTTCTCATGCCTTAATATGTCCCCCTGCTCCTGCCATAAAAGTGCTGAAAAGAGAAAGAAAAAATTGACGGCCAGCATGCCGCGGAGAAGCCACTTACTGAAGCTATAGTCTTCAAAGCTCCTAAGGTAATCCGTCCATACGCTGTAGCTGTAATAATTGACAAGTTCCCTTAAAATGCCCTGTCCATTAGGGCATGGCCCCTTAGCAATATCCTCCCCCTGAGCGTCCATTTCCAGATAAGAATTATAGAGCCTCTCCCATTTTTCCTGTCCTTCAGAAGTCCCAATATCCTTAAATTCCGATAGGAACAACTGTAATATTTTATTTAAAAACGGCAGTTGTCTAAAGAGCGATCTATGGTAAAATCCGTTGACGCATATCATTTCCTTAAATAGCTCCATGGGAAAGGGAAACAAAATCTTTCCGCCATCCCCTCTATAAAAATCAGCTGTTTTCTTTTGAAAATAACTATAGTCATTTTTTATGGAGCCCTGTTCAGCCGCTAAGCTAAAGGAGAGGAGGGCCTGAAAAGCCCTGTCTAAATCTTCTTTTTTGCTAAATAGGCTTTCGTCCAGATATCTTACGACTTCCTGCCTGGATTTTATAAGTTCCCTTAAAAAATCCCTGTCGTCATTGCTGTACTCACTTTCGTAGGCTTCCTCCGCTTCTATTGCCGTCATGCAAAAGCCGGAACCCTTTGACAAAAAGAGTTCGGCCGCCTCTATGCAGGATAGGTCCAGCCATTTTTCCTGCATAAAGCCGTAATTCCTGTTAAGCCTGGGATAGGTCCTGCATATCTCAGGAATGTAATCCTCCCCATATTTAAGCTGTATTCCGCAAAGGTCCTCTTTATTAAAAAAGGGACAGGCCCTGTAAGAGGTGTCAAAGCACCCATCTTTCCTTCCAAGCAGCGCGAGCCTTATCCTGAGCCCCGTAACGCTATGCAGGCTTTTATATTTCTTCAGGGCCTCATCGTCCACAGAGACCTTCCAGCCCCTGCAGCAGGTCTCTTCGCATCTTCCCGCCCTGCAGGTGAAATCCTTATAAAAGCTTATTTCATAAGTAGGCAAAAGTTCCTTATGCATATCCATATCTTTTTGCATATATATTAAAAATTGACTATAATAAGACTTCGAGGTCAAAAGCAGCGGCTTCACATAGTTTTGACACGGACATTATAATATGGTGATAATTCATCACACGCAAGCCTTGGAGCAAAAGCAGCAGACATGATAATAGTAGAAGTCTTAGCGCAGGATAAAGAGATGATGGGCTCATTCCTTAGGATGAACCCCGGCACGGTATGCCTTGAGAGCCAGAAATTTCAGGAAGAGCCGCCTGTGATACAGATATGCATAGACCTTAAATCCATGCCGCTGCCACAGGTCACAGGGCTTATCCTCATGTATATACAGTTCGGCCTCCACATAGTGATAAGGAAAGGCGGCAGGGAGATTCCCGGCTTCAAAAAGGAAAATATCCTTGAAAAACTGAAAAAACTGAAAGCCGAAGAAGCCTCTGCTCCCGCAGGAGCCCCCGCCAAAGAAGGGCCGCCTTCCATAACTGATTACCTCGCCTTAACCCGTTTCCAAAAGAGCAGCCTTCCAGCCCCAAATAAGGACTTCTATAATTCCATCTATAGCGGATATACAGCCGAAGAGGCCTCTAGGCCGGAACTATTCCTCTGTAAGAGCACGGACCGCTTCCTGGAATTCTTAAGCGCAAAGGAGCATGATTACTTAATCTATGACGGCTATTTAAGAGAGGCCCTGAACCGCTTCAACCGCCTCTACTATGACCTCTCAGACAAGGAAGACGCCATACACTATAGCTACAAGTGCTTTGCGGAGATATACCACTTTATGGGGCAGGACAAAATGGCCATGCTCTGCGCCATGCAGTATATGTCCGGCCGCGGGAAGCTGGACTCAGACAGCGGCATAAACTTAAAAAAGAGCACTGCCGCCACCGAGACACAGGAGAAATTCATACTGCTGCACGAGCTCTGCCACTGGTCACTAAACCGCCTGGACAAGAGGGAGCTGCAGGACAGGATATATGAAAAACGCTACGAGATACTGCATAGCGAGATAGGGAATATTCCTATGGACAGCCCCGTGATAAGCGATGCCGTGCAGTACTACCTCTCGAACATACTTAGGACCGTGGGCACGGGCGTAAGCTTAAGCGACGGCGACATACAGAAGATGATAGTTTCCTTAAGGCCAAAGGCATACGAAAATGTCTCCAAGCTGCAGGAGAGCTTCTTAAATCTGGCAAGGACCAATGACGGCCTTTTAGTAGAGTGCATCTGCGATGAATATGCATATAAGAAGATCCTGGAGGCTGAGCCCGGCCTCTCCTTTGAAGCTGTCGCGATGGACTGCCTCATAGGCTTAGAGAGCCTGCAGACCCTTACGGCCATGAAAAATGAGGCAAGGAACCTGTCTGTCACCAGCCTGGATTTAGAGCTCACTGGCTTTAGGAAAAGGGTATTCAGGCTCTGCACTGTATGGCACTATGCTGAAACGCAACCTGATACGGATATGCAGGAACTCCGTTTCTCCATGGCCTCCACAAATGAACATTTTTCTCAAAATATAAGGAACCCCATATTCTACAGGGTTCCAAGCGCCTTGAAAAAATTCTCTGATATGGAGGACGAAAAGGCTGGCGTCGGAAGCGTAGATATCAATAAGCTGATATCCAGCCTCTGAATACAGTTTAGGAGCTGTCACGAAATTTCTCTACAGCTCCTAAGTTAATTCTCTGCAGGTCCTTAACCCAGCATCATTCCATAAGCTTTGCATATATCACATCTATAGAGGGAATAGGCTTATCTCCCGTATTTACCGGACGCTTTATCTTTAAGCCCACGGACTTAAGCGCATCCTCGTACATCTTCTTGTCCCCCTCTGTGTGCGTCTCAAAAAATACATTCCTATAGAGCATTTCGGCATTCTTCTTCATAAGGTCCGCAAAGCACTCCTTAGATGTGGCATATCCCAGATCTGCAAGCGCCTCCTGCCTTATGAGCTTCTTTAGCTCACTATCCTTAATCTGGGCAATAGAAGGATCAGGCGGATTATTCTTTATCGTCTCTATAATGGAATCCAGCTTAAGGGAGCTGTCCACGGCCAGCTGGCGGGTGAGCCTGCGCCTTTTCCTCGCATATATGAGCCCGAAGCCTATGTCCGTAATGGCGCCGGCAAGTGCCAGTATGCCTCCTAAGGGCGCCAGTATGCCCGTCATGGTGAGTATGCCGCCCGCCATCATAAGGGTGCCGCTCACCGTCTGCACCGTGCCCTGTATGGTCTTATCCTTTACATCATTCTTCTGATGGGCTAAAAAGCTCCTAAGCAGCTTTTCATCATCTGTCAGGCCTGCTTCGTTCTTGGAGTCCAGTTTTTCCTGTGAGCGCTTTATATCTTTATGCGAGCTCACAGACCTCCCTATCTGTATGCCGCCTCCCACTGCCTTCACGAGGCCTCCCACAGCAACAAGCGCTCCCGTGGTGAACTCTATGCCGCCCGCTACTGTGGAAAAAGCTTCTGAGGCCGAACGCACGGTAGTAGTTCCAAGCCAGCCTGCTTCTGCTGCCACTTCCTCGGCCTCTCCCCCAAGCTGTACCATCTGCCCCAGTATGTTGGCAGTGCCCTGTACAGTATCCCCTACGCCTCCCATAAGGTCGCCCGATACGGAAAGGGCCTTGGATACATGATCTGCCAGGGAAAGGGTGGATGCGCCCCCTATTATCTCCCTTATTCCATTTACTGCGCTTATTATGCTCAGTATTCCATTGGCGGCTGTCAATGCGCTGGTCCCCACCACGTATCCGCCGATGTCTGTAAAGCTCTTTGTGGAATTTCCAAGGGATACAAGTGTGCCGTCTAATGCCAAGGGCATACCTGCGCCGGCAGACAGGTCGTCCATGAGGTTGGGGTCTCCCTCATCCTCTTCGCCGCCATCCGGCGCTTCCCCTGCTTCTCTGTCAGAATCCCTTAAGTCAAACCTTGGATTTCTGCTATTTTGCTGTTCCCTTGGCAGGGATGCCGTCATGGAATCCAAAAGCCTTATCTCGCCGCTAATCTCTTGTACTAATGCGTTTGCCTTTTCCCTGATCTTCACATTGGCTATCATGTCTACGGGCATATCAGGCGAAAGGCCTGAGCTCCTGTAAAGGCTTAAAAGGAGGTTGGCCTTCTGCTCCATCACACTGACCCGCGCGTCTCTGCGCTGTTTCAGCTCATTCGCAGGCAAAGCCTCAAAATCCCTCACCTTAGTCTTAATTTCAGCACTGTATTTCACATAATTTTCCAGGTCCTCATTCTCAAAGGCAAACCTGGACGCTTCGCCTAAGCGGCTCCAGTTTATCACATCATCTGAAGAGTCCTTGCCTATGCGTTTCCAGAACTTGAGTTTGGAGGCAATCAGCTGTTCTTTAACTAAAGTCACATTCGGAACATATTCATTTACGGCATCATAGAAGGCAGACCCTGATGGCGCTTGTATATTTTTCTCTACTAGATAAAACATTAAGAGCAGCTTTTCAGGCTCCTGCTTTGTGAGCTTGTAGATAAAGGGTTCCTTGGATTCAGAGCTTTTATTGCAGTTCCTGTACATCCATGCGAAAACGTCCCTAAGTCCGTCCTTCTGGGCATCGCTTATTGCAAGCTTGCTTCCCTGCAGAAACTCCTCATTATTCTGAGGGTCAAGCACCTTCTGCATTACATCTTTTCGCTTTGCCTTATCAGTCTGGCTATAGTAGCTCTTGTCCAGAATAGCGGAATTCTTCTTAAGGGCATCCTTATTCTTGCGCTTATCTTTCTTAATCTCCTCTGCGGATCTCACAAGACTCCTATCAGAAGCTCTTCTCTTCTTCTGCTCCTCAGCCTCCTTAAAGTCATAGAGCCTGACCAGGTTCTGGTAAAAATCTATCAGATCCCCGTTCCTCTGGTCCGGGCTTTTGGCATAGAGCTGCCGTAGCTTGTATATAAGCTGTGGCCTGGGGATTTCCCGCATTTCCCTTTCCGGCAGCAGGGCAAAGTACTTATTGCTGATAAGCTTATACCTTAAAGACAGATAATCCCTTGGTCCCGTATAATCCCCGATATGGGCTATTATCTGCGCATCTGTGAGCTTCATGGCCTTATCTATGGGTATTTCCCTTGCGCCGCTTCTTCTCCAGCCATTGGCCTTCAGCTGATTTACTTTCCTAAAAAATAATTTCTGCTGATTATACCTTTCCTTGCTCTTCTCTAGCAGGCTGTTGCGCTTGTTCTGAGAGGATACAAGGGTCATTTCGGTAGCATCGTATGCCTCTACCAGGTCGTTTAACTGCGGAATCAGTATATGGTTCTCATCCGTAAGGGTTATGGCATGCTGCATTATGGGGCTTTTGAACTGGGACGCAGTCTGATTAAGCTGAGGGGCAGGAGCTACGCCCTGCCCGCCCTGCCTTGAAGCCTGGCGGTTTACTACTATAGGCTGGCTTGTTTGGCTTGTTTGCCTTGTTACTTGTCTTGATGCATCACCCATGGACTGCCTCCTGTAAAAAACTCACGGAAAACGCTTTTATCAAAAATATTTAATATATACTCTGCACGAAAAGGTTTTCACAATCGCTCACCCTCTGCTATCCGCCTTCTCTGCGGAAGTAAAGATCTATTCAGAAATTTCAGAACAGCTCTTAACAAGATGTGACAGAAGCACAGCTGTCGTGACTGAGCCCACCCCTCCCGGCACCGGCGTAATGGCCTCCACAATAGGCTCTGCCTCTTCAAAAAGCACATCCCCCGCCATGCCGCCTTTTCCACCATTTTTTTCCGGATCCCAATTCACTGACACATCTATGACCACCTGTCCCGGACGCAGGGCTTCCTTCTTTAATAAGGCTAATACCCCTGCAGTAGAAACTATTAAATCTGCCCTGGCAGTGATCTCATTTAAGTTCCGTGTTTTGCTATGGCATATAGTCACTGTGGCATTCCTGGCCATCATAAGCATGGCCACAGGCTTTCCTATGACGAGGGATCTCCCTATGACAACCACATTTTTTCCCTCCAGCCCTATGCCGTAGTAATCCAGTAACTCTATACAAGCCTCTGCCGTACAGGGAGGAAAGCCTGCCCCCCTGCCCGTGTAGACCATTGCCGCGCTTGCATCAATCATGCCGTCCATATCTTTTAACGGATTGAGCCCTTGTGTAATCAAATGCTCATATTCCCTAAGCCCTTTAGGAAGCGGCCTGAACATAATGAGGCCATGGACTCCCGTATCCCTGTTTATTTCTTCTATTGCTTCTATAAGTTTATCTTTTTTTACGGCCTCAGGTAAAAAAATGGGCTTGGTGCTTATTCCAAGGAGCTCTGCCTTTTTTATGATAGCTTTCTCATAGGATATGTCGGACTTATTTTCCCCGCAGCGTAGTATTGCTAGGCAGGGCAATATATTCTTTTTCTTAAGGACTCCTACCCTCTCTGCTATCCTATCGCTTAGCGCAGAGGCTACCTCTTTTCCTGTTAGCAGCTTGGCCATTATAAATCCCCTCCCGATGAGAATCTAAACCTGATGCCCTGACATATCCTTATTTAGTCCAAAAACCCATTCAGGACTTCTCCGTATACCGCATCAGCCAATGCCCCATAACGGGCGATGAGTTCAAGGCAGCGCCTGTTCATTCTTTCTGCCGCCTCCCTGTCCTTTAGGCTCTTAGTATTTATGAAAACATTTAATGCCGCTGCCTGCAGGGCCGCTTTTAATATAAGGGCTCCAGCCGCCGCATCAGAAACTGCAAGGGTACTTCCCTTTTCTGCAAGCACTTTTACAGCTTCCAGCGCTCCAGCGCAGAGCTCCATTATCTCCATGGGGGCAGCGCAGGCATCAACTGTAGCCTTTTCTAAGAGTTCTTCCCTTTTCGGGTCATCCTTAGGTATTTTATAGACCTTGGAGAGCGGTTCAAAGCCTTCTGCATCCCTGTCTATCTCATGCAGCAGCTCATTTTCTATGCTTTCGCACTTTTCCTTTAGCCTAAGTATTTCCTCCTCATATTCGGCATATTTTTTCTTGCCCTGGGTAAGGCTTGCCACCATGCCCCCCAGTGCGGCTCCTATGGCCCCTGTGAGGGCCGCCGCCCCGCCGCCTCCGGGAACAGGTGAACTGCCTGACAGAAGGGAAATAAACTCAGCTATGCTTTTATCCTTGTAATACATTTTTGCAGCCTCTCAGGAAAACCATTTCTCCGGCCGTTCCGTCAGAATAGCCCTGATATCACTCCGTTCTCGTCCACATCTATCTTCTCTGCGGCAGGAACCTTGGGAAGCCCCGGCATGGTCATTATCTCACCCGTAAGTGCCACAAGGAAGCCCGCTCCCGCTGAGACCTTTACCTTCCTCACCGTGATGTCGAAGCCGGTAGGAGCGCCCAGCTTATTCGGGTCGTCCGTCAGAGAGTACTGCGTCTTTGCCATACAGATAGGCAGCTTTTCAAATCCCAGTTCGGTGAGTTCCTTAATCTCCTTCTCTGCTTCCTTGGTATAGACTACTCCCCTGCCCCCATATATTTTCGTAACTATGTCTTTTATCTTTTCCTTTATGGGCTTATCCAGTTCGTAGGAGTACTGGAAATCATTTTTCGTCTCACAGAGCTTCACCACTTTTTCCGCAAGTTCTATGGCACCCTCTCCGCCCTTTGCCCAGACCTCTGAGAGGGCTACGTTTGCGCCATGCTCCTCGCATTTTTTCCGAATAAGGCTTAGTTCTGCCTCTGTGTCCTGAGGAAAACGGTTTATCGCCACTACGCAGGGCAGCTTATATACCTCTGTGATATTGGAGATATGCTTAATGAGATTCGGAAGCCCCTTCTTTAAGGCTTCCAGATTCTCATATCCTGTATCGGCTTTTGGAACTCCCCCATTGTACTTTAAGGCCCTGGCAGTGGCTACCAGCACTACACATGAGGGCTTAAGGCCTGCCATGCGGCACTTGATGTCAAGGAACTTCTCTGCCCCCAGGTCTGCGCCAAAGCCTGCCTCCGTAACGGTATAATCAGAGAGCTTAAGGGCAGTACGGGTAGCGATGACTGAATTGCAGCCGTGGGCTATGTTCGCAAAAGGCCCGCCATGCACAAAGGCCGGCGTATGCTCCAGGGTCTGCACAAGGTTGGGCTTCAGCGCATCCTTAAGGAGCGCCGCCATTGCGCCCTCCGCCTTTAAGTCTGCCGCCGTCACCGGCTTCTGATCGTAGGTATAGCCCACTATTATACGGCCCAGCCTTTCCTTTAGGTCGGTAATATCGGACGCAAGGCAGAGCACGGCCATTATTTCCGATGCCACGGTAATGTCGTAGCCATCCTCCCTGGGCACGCCATTCACCCTTCCTCCGAGGCCATCCACCACGAACCTGAGCTGCCTGTCGTTCATGTCCACGCAGCGCCGCCAGGTTATGCGGCGGGGGTCTATATTCAAGCCGTTGCCCTGATAGATATGATTATCCAGCATGGCCGCAAGGAGATTGTTGGCCGCTCCTATGGCATGGAAATCCCCTGTGAAGTGCAGATTTATGTCCTCCATGGGGACGACCTGCGCATAGCCTCCTCCGGCCGCCCCTCCCTTTATGCCAAATACAGGCCCCAGGGAAGGCTCCCTAAGTGCAACCATTACCTTTTTCCCCAGCCTTTTCAGGCCATCTGAAAGCCCTACCGTGGTAGTGGTCTTCCCCTCCCCTGCGGGAGTAGGGTTAATGGCTGTCACCAGCACCAGCTTCCCGTCCTTAGTTTTACTATCCTTAAAGTTATTGTAATCTACTTTAGCCTTATATCTGCCGTACTGCTCCAGGCAGCTTTCAGCTATGCCGGCTTCTTTTGCCACTTCCGTTATGGGCAATAGCTCTGCCTCCTGGGCTATCTCTATGTCCTTTTTGAATTCTCCCATACCAACCCTCCGATCAAACGAAATCTATCAAGCCCGCCTCTTTTGCTATGCGGGTCACCGCCTCAGATTTATTTAAGGCATAGAGGTGTATGCCGTTTACTCCTAGCGCATGGTATTCATCTATCTGCCTAATGGTATAGGCTATCCCCTCTTCAAGGAAAGCCTCCTTCTTGTCTTTAATTATAGCTTCATCCTCTGTGGGCGCAAAGGGGTTGGGGAAAATCCAGTGCCTGGATATTATCTCCGAGAGCGCCCTGGGTATGGCGCAGCCATTGCGGCTCAAAGCCATGTTGACTGTCGCCGCCTGGTCTAAAATAGGCATGACTCCCACATTTACAGGCAATGTAATCCCCGCCTCCCTAATGGCATGAATCCATCTCTTGAACTGTTCCATGTCAAAACACATCTGTGTCGTTATGAAATCTGCCCCATTGTCCTGCTTGCGCTTTAAGAATGATATGTCAGCCTCTATGCTCCTGCAGGCTATATGCCCCTCAGGCGAACCCGCCACCCCTATAGTGAATCTATTTCCGAATCTTTCCTTAATGAATTTCACCAGCTCTGTAGCATAGTGGAAATCCCCTTCAGTGCTGTCCTTTCCCACCGGCAGGTCTCCTCTTAAAGCCAGGAGATCTTCTATGCCATTATCGAGAAAGCTCTGCAGCTGCTCCTCTATGTTCCCTCTCTTATTCCCTATGCAGGTGAGATGGGTGACAGGTGTGGTCCTCCCATCTGCCTTTATCTTCTTTAGGACCTCCAGGTTTTTCCCGACATTCGTGCCCCCTGCCCCATAAGTGCAGGATATGTAGTCAGGATGCAGCTCATAGAGCCTGTCCAGCACTCCTCCTTTTCCGCAGAGCTTTTCCATTCCCTTATCCGTCTTTGGCGGAAAAAGCTCTAAGGAAAAAACAGTATGGTCTGCAAATTTTTCTAATAATCCCATAGAATTACCCTCTTTGAAAACACTACTTCAGAACCTAAGGCACATCATGGTGATGTCGTCACTCTGTTTAGAGCCTTCCACAAATGCCGAAACAGCCTCCTTCATCTTTTCTATGGTAGCCTCGCTGTCGAGCTCCGTATCAGAATTCAGTACATCCATCATCCTGCCCGTCCCAAAGAGCTCGCCCTTAACATTCATGGCTTCAGGCAGCCCGTCCGTATACAAAAACAGCCTGTCGCCCTCTGAAAGCTTCATCTCCAGCTCGGTATACTCTGCGCTGTCCATAATTCCCACAACAAGGTCGTGCTCCTCGTCCTGGAGATAATAAGACTGCATCTCTGACACATATACCACAGGGTATTCATGCCCCGCATTGACATAGGTAAGCTTCCTATTTGAACTGTCATAAACCCCGACCCAGACAGTTACGAACATATCTATATTATTATTATTGCAGATCTGTATATTGACATTCTTTATAGCCTCCTTAGGGGACTCTTTCATCATGAGATGTGTATGCAGAAGTGTCATCGAGACCACCATTTCAAGGGAGGCCGGCACTCCCTTGCCTGATACATCGGCCATAACGAAACCATAGTGTGTATCATCTATCTGGAAGTAGTCATAAAAATCACCCCCTACCTCCAGGGCAGGCCTCATATAAGCATAAACCATGAGGCCGCTTAACTTAGAAAACTCCTCAAAATCCCTGGGAAGCATCTCTGTCTGTATCTTGGTCCCCACAGCGAGCTCTGTCTCCATGCGCTCTCTTTCGGCAGTTACTTTGGAAACCTCATCCGTATAGGCCTCTATGCGCTCTGCCATATCCTGAAAGGAAACGCCCAGCTTATATAGCTCATCCTTTCTTTTAAAGGCGCTCCCATCCAGTTCAAAGTCGCCGTGCGTATAAGAGTCTACACCCTTGTTCAGCGCACTCAAAGGCAATACCACTACCCTTGTGATATCCAGAAGGGTCAAGATCAGCACAACAATTATGCAAATAATGAAAAAGGTTCCCATGCCCTTTACCAGATCATTGAGACGGCCTACAACATAGGAACCTATACATTCACCAAGAAGAATCCCTATGTAGTTTCCGTCAGGGGCAAAAAGGGGTTCCCAGACCGCTATATGGCATATAGTGCTGGGATTCTCCCACAGATCATCCCAGCGTACAGCCATTCCATCTTTCTTTTCTATAATGCTTGGAAGCAGTTTTTCCCTCTCCCAGCTATCGTACTCGTAATAATTACCCTCCTGCCAGCCCGGATCAAACTCTATATCCCTTTCCTTTCCTTCAAGCACTATTCTGTAGCCCGTACCCTCAGGAATAAGTATATATATATTTTCTATGCCGCCAAAACTGCTCCTTACATCGTCCAGAAGCTCCCTCATATCTTCTCTTATATTTCTATCCACATATTTCAGGAGCTTT
>JAGBNO010000013.1 GCA_017634355.1 Lachnospiraceae bacterium | reverse complement strand
TTCCCATGCATATAAATTAACATGTGCCAGCAAAAATTGCAGCAAATGCATGGGAAAATATTGTACTTTTTCAGCAGCAATTCGACACTTTATGCCTTGTTGTTAAATGCCTAATTTTAAGTTAGGGCTGAACTGTAACGGGATATTTTCATATAGCTGGTAAACGCCTGCTTTCTCCGACAGGTATTCCGCCGAATGAACCATATTATTCTTTATTGCGTCCTTTGGCAGCAAGGCAGAAAAGATAAGGAATACTGTCAGGAATATGACTGCGCCAATATAGCCCAGGATGTAAACAGCTATTCGTTTTATTATTATTGAAAGATTTTCCTTAATCTAAATTCTCCTCTATTAGAATAGAATGTTCTAATATCTGACTTACACTTTACAGTACTCGGCTCCTCTATTGCGGTGATCTTTTGCAATATCCGGCTAACCCTCTTCGAGCAATTGAGGCCACTATATAAATGCTTTCGTAGCTATTCAGAACCCCTATCCGCACTTCCCGGCCTCGGTGTGAGGCTGAATGTAAACATTCAGCTGCATTACAGACCTGTTTTTGTGGCTTTTCGCAAGGTACTGAACAGTTACAATTATAAAATGTTTATTTGGCATCTAAAAGGTCTTTTTAGCCCAAAAAATGCCGTTTAAGCACATTTTTCCATCACCCCTCCCTGTACAAAAGCCCCAAGGTGTTCGGTCCGCAGTTTGCGGATATGGCGGGGGATGCCTGCACGAGGTAGACATTGTCAAAGCTTGGCTTCACCATATCCCTTATGGCGAAGAGCTCCTCTTCCCTCATCCCGGCATACGTAATTATGAGCATTTCTTTATTTGCGGAGCGTGCTTTTTTTATCACGTGGGATACATAGGCTTCAAAGGCATATTCCCTGGCCCCCATGTAAATATTTGTGATCTTGAGCTTTCCTTTTTTCAGCTCCAGCACCGGATGGGACATTAGTGAATTTAAAAAACGCCCCAGAAGGGGCCTGAATTCCCCTGAGCGCATCAGGAAGTCCAGCTTGTCCACTATGAAGCTCATGTGGATCTTCGGTATGAGTTCTTTGATCTTATTCTGTATTTCACTGGCAGACAGCCCTTTCTCTGCCATTCTGGCAGCCTCTATGACGAGTAATCCCTGCCCGCTGGAGACCTGAGAGGAATCCACTACAAACACATTGTCAAAGGAGGCGGCCGCATCCAGGGCGGCTCTATATCCGCTGTGCCCTATGCCACCGGACAGCGAGATATGTACTATGTTTTCAGCCCTGCTCAGCCCGTTTGCGAAAAACACCTCATGCTCTTCCACGCCCGCAGGTCCGGTTTCTATAGGGAAAGGATCATTTTGCATATACTCCAGAAGCCCTCTGGCATCTATCTCCTTTCCGTCCCGGAAGCACCCTTCCCTCGTCCTTATCTTATGGCATATTACCTCTATCCCGTATTTTTCCTTAAGCTCCTCCGGCAGATCCGCTGCGCTATCTGTCGTGATCATGACAGACTTCCTGCGCTTATCCGAGCGCATCCATTTCACAGTATCGGTAAGCACATCCTGCCCCGGCTCTTCCTTTGTTATGAGGTTTTTCGGCAGGAGCCTTAAGAGCTCATGCTTAAGGTCCTTCCCGCTGACGGGCTTTGTCAGATATCCGTCGAAACCTGCGGCCTCAAAGCGCTTTTTATGATCGGCCCCCGCATTGGCTGTAAGGGCGATTATTTTTGCATTCCTGCACAATCCTCCCTTCTGGCTCCTTATCGACTTTGCGCACTCTATGCCGTCCATCTCCGGCATGAGGTGGTCCATAAGTATGGCTTCATAGCTGTTCTCCAGGGTTTTTCGCAAGGCCTCCCTGCCGCTTAGGACACAATCCACAGAAATCTTTGTCCCCTTTAGCAATTTCCTCTCCACAAGGAGATTTGACTCATTGTCATCCACTATGAGCACCCTGGCATTCGGGGCTTCAAAGCTATTTGAAGACGAGCCGCCCCTCCTGTACCTATGGCCGTCTGCTAAGGCTTTTTCACCTATAGGCCCATTGTCCGCTATTCTAAGGGGCAGCTCCACCACAAAGCTGCTCCCCTTTGTATATATGCTGTCTACGTTTATCTTTCCCCCCATAATGTCCGTAAGCTGCTTCACTATGGAAAGCCCCAGCCCCGTCCCCTCTATATGGCGGTTCTCATCCTCATCCACCCGCTTAAATGCGGAAAAAAGGTAGGGCAGGTCCTCTTTTTTTATCCCCTTTCCGGTGTCGGAAACAGAAAATACCATATTGATGGCATCCCCGCTTTTTTCTCCCGCTCTTACAGATAATTCCACCCTCCCTTCTTTTGTGTACTTGATGGCATTATTCAAAAGGTTGATAAGTATCTGCTGTATGCGTATCTCATCCCCTATGAGGGCTGTTGGCAGCTCAGGGGAAATGTCTACAGAAAAATCCAGTTTCTTTTCCCTTGCTCTGGGAGAAAGCATGGATGCGGTATCGCTTAGCATATCCATGGTCTTAAACTCTGAAAGGATTAACTTCATCTGCCCCGACTCCAGCTTCGATATGTCCAGGATATCGTTTATCAGGGTGAGGAGCAGCTTCCCAGAGGCCTGTATGTTCTCAGCGTCTTCCCTCACCTCCTCGTTTACGGCATCCTTAAGGATTACCTCATTTAGCCCCAGTATTGTATTTATGGGAGTCCGTATCTCATGGCTCATATTGGCGAAGAAAGCGTTTTGCGAAGCATTCAGCCTCTCCGCCTTTTCCCTCTCCCTTTTTGCCCTTTCGCTTTCGGAGAGATAGAGATTATTTTGAAAACGGACCATAAAATAGGCAAAGACGCCAACGGCAAGGACGCTGATAAAGGAATCTATGTAAAAAATCCCCTTTTCATGGGGATAGACCCATTCAGGGCGGTACCAGGCAAGCGCATAGTCCAGGGCGGCGCTTACAAATAGAAGTACCAGCATTACCTTTCTGGCGCTCCCTTTTGCCAGCAGGCCCACATAGATGGAGCAGTAGGTAAACCAGAGTATCCCGCCGCCTTCCGGTCCGCCCCCGAAAAAGAAAACTGCGGGCATTATGACAAATATCACCAAAACGGAAATGAGCCTGCCCCCCAGATCTACCTTATGCCATTTCAGGCAAAGAAATACTATGATGGGATTGGCTATCACAGTACCCAAAAGGGTGATGATCTCTACAGGATGCTCCCCCGTGATAATGTCCCCCACCAGCACCATAGCTACCGCCAGCTCTGACAGCGCAGTAAGGAGCAGGAATATCCTCTCGTCAAAATCCCTCTCCGAATCCTGTATGATAGTTATGATCCTCTTTATCACTTTCATCTGCCTATGCTTAACCCCCGATAATTATCCAGAACCCTCCCCCTGCGCAGGGCTATGTGAGCGAATCATTCCCTCCGCCATCGGCATTTTCTGCCGCAAATTCAAAAATGCAGTCATCTTCAAGGCTTTCTCCGGATTCCGCAGCGCCCCCATCGCCTGAGCCTGCGCCGAACTCAAACACAGGCCCCTCCGCAGTAGCCAGGTCTTTTTTTATCGCCTCTACCACCTTTTCATAAGCTTCTAACAGGCTTACATTGTCAGCTTCTGCTATTTCGCCTCCCTCTGAGGCTTTTTTCTCCAGCATCCTCGCTTTTTCGCTTAAACCAAGGGCTCCTATCATTTTAGAGGTACTCTTTAAGGCATGCACATATATTTCATAATCCTTCCAATCCTTTGACTCAAAGGCTGCCCTTATTTTTTTTAGCTTATCCTCTGACACATCCATATACTGCCTGAGTAGTGACCTATAGAACTCCCTGTCGCCCTGGCAGTAGGAAATCCCTTTCTCCGCCTCCACTCCTGCCGCCGCAAGATAATTATGCTCACCCCCGCTTTCACCGGAGGATAAGCTCTCTTCCGCCTCATAGAAGCTAAACTTCCCCTCTATTGCGGCGGTTTTTGCAATACCTGAATCACCCTCGTAGGGCAATTGATGCTCCTCAGGGAGCACCTTTTTTAATACCCGCTCCAGCTCATGTATCTCTATGGGCTTAGCTATGAAGCCGTCAAATCCCCTGGATATAAAGAGCTCCTTTGCCGTACTTATGGTATTGGCGGTGAGGGCTACTATGGCCGGCTTTTTCCCACTGGGGCCGCTTTTCTTCCATATCATCTCAGCAGTCTCTATCCCGTCCATTTCCGGCATCATGTGATCCATGAATACAATATCGTAGTCCGTTGCGCTGCAGCTATCTATGGCTTCCCTGCCTGAGCCCGCAGTGTCTATGTCCATGCCATACCTGCTAAGTATCCCCTTTGCCACCGACAGGTTCATGGGCTCGTCGTCTACCACAAGCGCCCTTATGCCCTTAAGCCGCAGGGGCTTTTTTTCCTCCTTGCTGTGTTCAGGCTTAATATTCAGTATCTCCACTACTGAAAATGTGCTCACGGGCTTAGGCATGAGGACGATGGAGGAATTGGCCGGCGGGGCAAAACCCTCTCCCGCCGCCACGACCACGACTGCCTTTAGGGCCAGCTCTTCCATAAAGCCGCTATTCTCCTCGTACTCTTCCTTCCCAACGAGGAGATGCGTGGGCTCTATGCTGTCACAGAGCCTATTGAGCTCCCCTATGCTCTCTACCCTGTGTATGCTTACTTCCAGACCGGACACAAGGCTCTTCATCAGCCTGCCATAGTACTCCCTGACATCCGGGCTCTTAAATTTCCCGAAACGCACAAAGGCTATGAGCCGCAGGCTCTCCCTTTCGGGAATTGTCATGCATTTCCCTGTGTCCTTAACTTCCTGTGGGATACTGACCCTTACAAGGGTTCCTTCCCCCTTTCTGCTTTTTATAGTCATGAAGCCCCCAAGCGAGGAGACAAATCCCCTGACAATGGCAAGCCCCAGCCCCAGGCCCCCGCCCCTTCTTGTGCGGGAGGAATCCCCCTGATAAAAGCCCAGAAGCGACCTATGCTCGTCCTTTTCCTCCATGCCTATGCCTGTATCCTCCACCGCCAGACAGAGGTTTGCCCCATAATCCTCTTCTATCGCATAAATATGCACATAGATACCGCCTTCTAAGGTATATTTCAGCGCATTTTCCATGAGGTGGTGAAGTATTTTCTTTATCTTTGAGGAATCTGAATGCAGTACGGCATAAACCCCCGGATCTATGTCTATTATCAGCTCGCACCCTTCACGCAAAAGCCCTTTCAGCCTTGAAGTGACATCGTATACCACAGATGGAAGCGTATAATCCTCGCTGCTCTTTTTAAGGGATTTCCTGTAGATCTCAGAATAATCCAGAATGTCGCTTATCTGATCGTTGATCCTCTCCCCCGCTTCCCTCACTGACTCCATGCTCCTGCGGACATCGCTATCCACCTCTTTTTCCAGGCAGACGGCAGTGAAACCCAGCACCGCATTAACGGGCGTCCTTATCTCATGGGAGACATTCGCAAGGAAATCATTAAGGTGCTCCGTGCTCTCCTTCTCGGCCGCTATCTCCTGTCCTGCCCGCCTCAATACCCTGTCCCAGCGGTCTATGATGATGCGCGCGATCCAGCCCACCATTATTACAAGGGCGGCATGCAGAAGGGTCCTCGTCACATCCAGGGGCGTAAACACAAAGCCGCTCCTTATCATTCCTATGATGTCATAGGCGTATGTTATAAAAAAAGTGACCTGGCATAAAAGAATGAGCTTGGCAACCCCTGTCATGGTATAGAGGGTAATCACCGCCGCCATGACCGCGCTTATATCGTAGGTAGAAGTGGGATGTGTCCCGTAATAGAAAAAGGTCGCCATCATCAGGAGGGAATAGACCCACAGCCTCGTATATTCAGAGACCTTTGCCCTTATATGTATTACCCATGCAG
>JAGBNO010000002.1 GCA_017634355.1 Lachnospiraceae bacterium | reverse complement strand
TTGTACATTCTGCTTGTCTTTTTGCCCGATAGAGCTGTTCAAAAATCAGTTACATAGCCCGCTATGCGCCTGATTTTTGAACAGCCCTCTCGGACAAAAATACAGCGCATTATGTACAAGTTATTTCTGAACAGTTCCTAAGCTGGATTATTTTTATCTGCACTAAGAACCTTGTTTTATGCGGGGTACTTAGTGCTTTTTCTTTTGCGCCACATACGCTTCGGCATGCGAGGGAGAATAGAGAAGGCATTTTTCAAGCTTTACAACTTCACCGTAAAGCGCAGCATATTCCTATTCTCACTTTCAAAAGAATCAATCTGCTTAAATCCCATTTTCTCTATAAAAGCAATGGAAGCTTTATTGTCCTCCCTTATGCAGGACATCAGGCTCTCCTGCCCCAATATATCCCTGGCATATTTGAGAATCCCTCTGCATACCTCTGTAGCTATGCCCTTTTTCCTATATTTGCCCGAAAATAGATACCCTAGTTCCAGCTCATCAAAGCCAGCCCTGTGGCTCAGGCCGGCCCTGCCTATCAGAGCGCCGTCCGCCTTTGAAAAAACCAGCCAGTAGCCATATCCGAAAAATCCGTACATTTTTTCTATATAGGCCTTCTGGAACTCAGCCTCTTCTTCCCTGGGCAGAAGCGGCGGTATATAACGCTTTATTTCTTTATCTTCATATAGTTCAAAAAGGTCGTCAATATCGGATAAAGAGAGTTCCCTTACGACTGTCCTCTCTGTTTCAAGTATGGTCCAAGGAATGCCCTCATGCCTCTGATACAGCTTTTCTACAAAGTCAGCTCTTACTTCATCAAAACCCTGAAATACACACTGGGCATCTCTGAATAATTCCAATGATTTCCTGCCTTCAGGCTCATATACTGCATAGCCTATATTATTGAGCCTCGCAAATTCTGCGCCAGCATTATTATCGGAAATCAGGAAGGACTCTGCCGGAACCCTGCCCCATTCATCTCTTGTAAGCGACGGACTCAGCTCAGATAAAATGACACCCTTATCTGCTAATTCTTTAAGCAGAGGATATAGATAGGGTATATTACTTTCTTCAAGGCATGTGATAAAATATTTCAGATCTTTCATAAAAAAGGGCTTTAAAAGGGAGGATGCCAGGCGCCGGGCACCTGGCATTATTATGAAAAAGTGTAATTAGTAGTATTTGTCAGAATTATTATCTCTCTTTGAGATGATGTTAGTATATAATCTTTTTTTGTATAAACTATAATAATGAGGTGAAAATTTTTGAAATGATTTGTAAACGACTTGTAAACATCAATATATGCCTTCCTGAATGTATTGAATACGATATGTAGTGCCATGTTCCAAGGCATGGATAAATGATTTGCAATCATTTGGCGACTCCTAATTGACTTTTTGAGAGTATTATTGGAAAATATAGGCAGTCGAATATTATTTCATATTTTGGAGTTATACCATGGCAACTGCTAAGGCAAGGGCAAAAATCAATCTGGGGCTGGATATCATCGGAAGATGTGACAACGGATACCACCAGCTTAGGATGGTCATGCAGTCCATAGCCCTTTCTGACACCGTGACTCTAAAGAAATCGGTAGAAAATGGCGATATAGTTACATACACACAATTATTGAATGGGAAACAAAGCCCTGTTCCCGATGATCACAGCAACCTGGCATATAGGGCGGCTAAGCTTCTGAAGGTTGAATTTGGCATACAGAATGCCATAGAAATAAATATTGAAAAAAGTATTCCTGTGGCCGCAGGGCTTGCCGGCGGCAGCAGCGACGCCGCCGCAGTATTAAAGCTAATGAATGAGGAGTTCTCCCTGGGGCTGACTATAGAGAAGCTGCAGGAATTCGGGCTAAGGCTAGGTGCCGACATTCCCTACTGCTTAATAGGCGGCACAAAGCTGGCAGAGGGGATAGGCGAAAAGCTCCGGCCGTTGTCTCCGATGAGGCCATGCCAAGTGCTTTTGGTCAAACCAAACGAAGGTATATCCACCGCTCAGGCCTATGGGCTGTATGACAGGGCCAGCGAGATCGAACACCCAAATATAGACAGTATAATCAAGGCTCTGGAGCACGGCGATCTCTCTTCGCTCGGACAGAGCATGGGAAATGTGCTGGAATATGTATCTATCCCACTTTTGCCAGTTATAAAAGACATTAAGGACTATCTGAAAAAGAGCGGAGCATACGGTGTAATGATGAGCGGGAGCGGCCCAACCGTATTTGCAATATATGAAAAAGCTTCTGACATGGAAGATATAGCGCTTGATGCACTGGCGAACTTTCCTGAAGCTTCGATCATAAAGACAGAGATCTTTAACCCTGATTGAACAAAAAAAGTTCCAGTGCTTCGTTTCAATCGCAGTTTGTCTTATAAATTCGGTTAGAATCCTCTGCTTTTTAAGGATTTGCACCGGAGCCATTAGTACAGCAATTTTGCGATGTGATAGAGGGGGGACATTATGGCTACACCGGTATATGCCACTGATAATGACGCATTTCTGCCTCTACGGGATACCGTTTTTAACCAGCTCCGTATGCAGATACTGCACGGGGAGCTAAAGCCCGGCGAGAGGCTTATGGAGGTCACTCTGGCCAATAAGCTGGGTGTCTCCAGGACTCCTGTGCGGGAAGCCATACGCATGCTGGAACAGGAAGGTCTCGCTGTGATACTGCCCCGCCGAGGGGCCCATGTAGCCAGCATCAATAATAAGCAGCTGGAGGATATGCTGGAGGCCCGCAGAACCCTGGAGGGCTTCACTGTGAATGCGGCCTGCACGCACATCACCAGAACCGAGCTTCTGCACCTTAGGGAACTCAATGAAGACTTCCGCGTTGCCGTAGAAAGCGGCGATGCTGTAGAGATCGCAGATAGGGACTTCCTCTTCCACGAGGCCATAGCCGTAGCTTCGGGCAATGCCAAAATTGCTGAAATCTTAAACCACTTAAGGGAACAGCTTTTCCGTTACAAGTATGAATATATTAAGGACACGGACAAGCACAGCCACCTGGTGGAGGAACACGAGGCTATCTGCCAGGCCTTTGAAAGAGCCGACAACAATATGGCCGTTGAAGTAATACAGATGCACATTGACAATCAGGAGCTTGCAATCTATTATCATCTGGAAGAAAATAAACAGACATAGCAATAACGACCACACTTAAAGTAAAAAGGAGAAAAGCCTATGGACCAGGAAGTTCTAGTCTCAATACGCGGACTGCAGATGGATCTGCAAAGTGACGAGGATGCCATTGAGATAGTCACCAGCGGTACCTACAAGAAGAAAAACAACAAAGGTTTCCTGCTCTTTGACCAGTATGAGGAAGACCAGTCCCTGACAAAAAATGTGCTTACCTTCGATGAGAAATCCATGGAGCTCACCCGTCGGGGCGGCAGTCAGGTGCACATGTCCTTTTTCCAGAACGAAAAGACCCTTACCAACTACGGCACGCCCTTTGGAAATATACTGGTAGGAGTGGATACAAGGAAGATACGCATAGAGGAGACAGAGTCCCAGGTGCATGTAGCCGTTGACTATGCGTTGGAATTGAATTATGAATATCTTGCCGACTGTGAGCTGACCGTGGATATCACGCCCAAGGCTCAGGCCAGGACCTAAGGAAATAGCAAAAGCTGAATCTTTTTTTGAGGTGAACATGAAAGTAAGAAAAGCCGTAATACCCGCCGCAGGGCTGGGAACCCGTTTCCTCCCCGCCACAAAAGCACAGCCCAAGGAAATGCTGCCTATAGTAGACAAGCCCACCATACAGTACATCATAGAGGAAGCGGCCGCTGCCGGCGTAGAGGACATCATAGTTGTGACCGGCAGGAATAAACGCTCCATAGAAGACCACTTTGACCGTTCCATAGAACTGGAGCTGGAACTGGAAAAAGGCGGGAAGGACGAGATGCTGGAGCTTGTCCGTGACATTTCGGAAATTGCAAATATACACTTCATACGCCAGAAACAGCCCCTGGGCCTGGGACACGCAGTCCTCACTGCGAGCCACTTCATAGGCAATGAGCCCTTTGCCGTCCTTCTGGGGGACGATGTGGTCATTTCCAAGAAGCCCTGCCTGCAGCAGATGGTGGAGATATTCAACGAGTACAAGACCTCCATACTCGGTGTGCAGCAGGTGCCAAAGGATGTTGTAAATAAATATGGTATAGTGGACTGCAAGGGCGTGGACGACAGAGTCTACAAGGTGCACGACCTTGTGGAAAAACCGCCCATAGATGAGGCTCCCAGTGATATAGCCATTCTGGGGCGCTACATCCTTACCCCATCTATTTTTGAGTATCTTGAGAACCAGGAAAAGGGAGCGGGCGGAGAAATCCAGCTTACGGATTCCTTAAAAAGGCTGGCCCACGATGAAGCCATGTACGCCTATATCTTTAAGGGACATAGATATGATGTGGGCACTAAAATCGGCTTCCTTCAGGCCAACATAGAATTCGGCCTTAGAAATCCTGAACTTCGCGCACCGCTAATGGATTATTTGGAAGAGCTGCATGGCAATATGGATGCTATGCTGGACTATGAATAGAATGGTTTGAATGGTTTGAAAAAAGCCCCTCGTAATCTGAGGGGCTTAAATATTGCTCTTATAAAGTTCTTATAAAGGCTTTGCGCCTGCTTTTTTCTGCAGGTTCTCCTTCCATATAGTAAAGCGGGATTTCTTTTTCTGCTCAACCTTTGGAAGGCTTCCATGTATGCCCTTCACATGTGTGATATAGAGGCCGCTCACCGTGGCCTTCACCTCTTTCTTCACAGGAATCTGGTCAAATATCTTTTCATCGCTGATAAAGACCATTATCTGCGGGCCCACCTTGGCCTTTACTATAGGAAGTTTGGAACCGCGGAGAAGTTTAGGCGTTTTCTCCAGCACTATAGACGGAAGGCCTGCGTCCTTTAGCTTCATCCGTTTTTTATCTATCACAAGCATGGAGACATTCTGCTTGGCCGCATCTATAGCCTCCTGCTGCTCAGCCTGCTTTTTCTGTGCCCTCCTTCCGAGGAAATAGAGAACCACCAGTGCCACCACAAGGACGGCCAATATGACAAGTAAAACTATCGTAAGTGGATGCAGTTGCACAGCATACCCCCTTTTTCTCTAATAAAAGGCTATAATCCCTTGACCAATAGTCAATCATTTTACCACTACTCTTATATATTTTCAATGCAGCTGTTTCTTGCAGAAAAACTTATTGACCCAATAAGAAAAGTAGCTATAATACTAACGATTGCCTCAAAAGAATCCGCTGAATGCGGATTGCAAAGAATAGTTTTAATGCTAACATCATACTATTAACTGGGCAAATTGTATGTTTTTTTCTCCGATAGAAGCAGTGAATAATTGCTTACAAGGCCCATTTATGGGACCGCCCGCAGAAGCGCACAATTTTTCACTAGTGCTCCAGAAGAAAAAATACGGCGCATTATGTACAAGCTATTTCTAAAAAGTTCATAAAATGGAGGATATACAGATGGTCATAGTATTGCAGATTATTCTTCTCATTGCAGGCTTTTTCTGTCTTGTCAAAGGAGCAGACACCTTCGTAAGCGGAAGCTCCGCCCTTGCCAGGCATTTCAAAATACCCAGCCTCATCATAGGCCTCACCATAGTTGCCCTGGGGACCAGCGCGCCGGAGCTGGCAGTAAGCACTGTAGCCGCTATTCAGGGTTCAAATGAAATTGCGCTCAGCAACGTGGTAGGCTCTAATATGTTTAATTTTCTGGCAGTGCTCGGAGTATGCGCGATCATACATCCAGTGCCTGTCGATAAGCTTGTATTAAAAAGGGATTTTCCATTTTCCATCATAACCTCGGCCTTGCTTTTATTTATGACCTGCGGGGCGGCATTATTCAAAGGGAATGTCTTCGGGAGCAATGTCAGTCAGGAGATAGGAATAGTTTCTCGCTTGACAGGGCTAATTCTGGTCATTCTATTTTGCATATACATCGGCAGCCTCATCTATTTTTCCATGAAACATACCTCAGAAGAGGGCGCAGATACAAATGAACCCATCTGGAAATGCTTCATTTTCATAATAATAGGGCTGGCTCTGATAATAGGCGGGGGCCAGGCCGTGGTCTACAGCGCAAAAGGCATAGCAAAGGCCGCCGGGATGTCAGAGACGCTTATAGGCCTCACCATAGTCGCAGTCGGCACATCCCTTCCAGAGCTTGTCACCTCTATTGCGGCCGCAAGAAAAGGAGAAACTGAAATGGCAATAGGGAATGTCGTAGGGTCAAATATAATTAACCTCCTTTTCATACTTGGCATTTCCGCTTTAATAAATCCCATAAGCATAAACCTTGCGTCTTTGTATGATATGCTAATTTTGCTGGCTATCAGCATAGTAGCCTATATTTTCTGCCTTACTTCAAAGAAAATATCGCGCCCTGAAGGAATTGTCATGCTCTCCCTGTATATTGGCGACATAATATTTGCCATAGTCCGCTGAGGCAGGGATTGCCACAAACCCATGCCTGCCATTTGCCATTTTCGCGGGCCGCAAACTGTTTTTTTACTTTTTTCTGATGATTGTATAAAAGCTCTTTTTATGCTAGTATTAGGATAGTTTTATTCACTGTTTAATAAGGAGCTGTACAGAAACATCTTGGAGTTTTGCTTGTTTTTATTTCTGCGCAATTTTCCAGATTTTTTGTATAGCTCCTTTTCTGTACGGTCAAATATACAGTGAATACATAAGGACCTGCTGCGGATTAATTCCGCGGCAACTCCTGAGCCGTGAATTGTTTCAAAGGAGGAAAAATTTCATGAACAGCAATGCAACAGGAAAAGATAAGCGTATCAGCACCCAGCTCCTGGTAATACTGGTGCCTATGATTGCCGCATTCATAATCATTGTGGCGGCCGTGCTCTTTATCACATCCCAGGGGATAATCATAAGAGAGGCAGAAAATGGCCTGAAAAACGAGTCCAAGGCCAATGCCAATGACATATCCGCCACCATGGACAAGATCAGGGGCTATTTAAATGGCGTCGGGGATTCTCTGGAAAACTCCGAATATTCTGACGACAAGGTAATCCTCAATGACCTTACAGTTGCTATGGAAGAATATGGCGACATGGTAAGCGATGTCTATCTGGCACTAAACGACGGAGCCTTCATAGATGCCAGCCTCTGGGTGCCGGATGAGGACTACGATCCCACGACCAGGGCCTGGTATCAGAACGGAAGCAAGTCCGACAGCATCGTACTCGGCGCACCATCCATAGACCTCGGAACAATGAAGATGGTCGTATGCGGCTCAAGGTCAATATCCCTCCTGGACGGCAGAAGCGGCGTAATGTCCGCCGACATACAGCTGGACAGCATTTCCAGTGCTGTCAAGGGCTATACCCCATCTGGCACAGGGGAAAGCATGCTGCTGAGCGGCAGTGTCATCGTGGCCTCCACAAATGACTCATACGTCGGCACAGATGTTTCTGAACATACAGACGATGCCTTTCTGCAGGCCATATACAGCGCTTCCCAGGGCAATACTGACAAAGTGCTGACCTTAAAGGGCAGCGGCGGAAAGCAGTATCTGGTTTCACTCGACAAGGTAAACGATACCGACTGGACCCTCGCATCCTATGTAAAAAGGGACGATGTGCTGCGGGATCTGAACGCCCTTTCCATCGTCACAATTATCCTTGTGATAGCCATGCTGATAGGCAGCACCCTGATCATCATGTTCTTAGTGAAAAAGATGATCACAGCGCCAATTACAGCCTTGACAGAAACCATTATGAGAATTGCGGATGGCGACTTTACTGTCAATATAACAAAGGGCGGAAACAATGAAATAGGCACTATGAATAACCGCATGCACGACTATGTGGAGAGGATGAGGGGAACTCTGGGAGAGATGAAGCAGGTGACGCAGAACCTCTCTGTCGAGGCAGACTCCAGCAGGAGCGCGGCGGAGAGCATGAGCTCTCAGGCCGACAGCCAGAGCCAGTCCATGGATCAGATCCATGTAGCCATGGAGGGTGTGGCCCATTCAGTTACGGAGCTCGCCACCAATGCGACCGAACTTGCGCAGTCCGTCAGCGAGATGTCGGAGCAGGGCGCGACAACAAGGGAGATCATGGGAGACCTTCTGGAGAAGGCGAAAAAAGGACAGCAGGATATGGCAAATGTCCAGAACAATATGACCACTATTTCAGGCTCCATGGCTGAAATGAACGAGGTTGTACAGTCTGTCGAAGAGGCCGCAAACAAGATAAATTCCATCATAGGCATGATCAATTCTATTTCCTCACAGACCAATCTCCTCTCCCTCAATGCATCCATAGAAGCCGCAAGGGCCGGAGAAGCCGGAAAGGGCTTCGCGGTGGTTGCAACTGAGATAGGAAGCCTTGCCAATGACAGCGCGCAGGCCACTACCGATATAAGCAAAATCATCGTGGACATTACTACCCAGATAAAGACCCTGTCTGCCAGAGCGGAGACCAGCGTAAAGGATATCGCCGTGAGCAGCGAGGCCGTAAGCGTGACCGGAGAGACCTTTGCCCAGATTTTTGAATCTTTGGATACCGCAGGAACTACGGTCAATGACATGGTGTCCAAAATGGATAAGGTAAATGAGATCGCAACATCCGTCGCGGCCATTGCAGAGGAGCAGTCAGCGAGCACGGAGGAAGTGACGGCAACAGTGGAGTCGGCGGCCAGCAGTGCCCAGAATGTGGCAGACGAAAGCCGCAATGTGGATGCCAGTGCAGTCACTGTGGCAGAATCCTCCGCCCGCATAGGGGAGTTCGTGGATACCTTTACTATCTGATTTTATTCCATTATCTCACTTGCGGCGGCGGCCACAACCACCATGACGGCTCCTATCCAGCCCCAGATTGACATGGGCTCATGCAGGATAAGGGCTGAGCAGAGGACAGACACAACCGGCTCCAGATAGCCCAGAAGCGACACCGTATGCACGGGGAGGCTCCCAAGCCCGCTGAAATACAGACAATAAGCTATGCCGGTATGCACTACGCCCAGCAGCAATACTATAAGGACTGAGTGCATATCGGCATTAATTGTTTTTCCGTAGTTATTTACGATAATATATGGAAGTATGATAAGGGCTGATACAAAGAGCTGCACCACGGACCTGTCCATTGGCCCTATATCCCTAAGCCTCCTATTGCAGAGGACTATACATACGAAACAGAGGGCCGCGATCAAACCCAAAATAACTCCCAAAGTGCTCCCGCTGCCCCCGTCAAGTACGCCGGAAACCAGAACTATGCCTACAAAAGCCATTGCCACAAAGGGCAGCTTCTTTAGGTTCAGCTTTTCCCTAAGAACTGCCGGAGCCACTATCACCACTATGATGGGGGCCATATAGTTGCAGAGGCTCGCTATGGCAACCGTAGTCTCCATATATGCCGCAAAAAGGAAAACCCAGTTGAGCCCTAGACAGATCCCTGATATGAGGAGCAAGGGGAAGTTTTTCTTTATGGCCGGTAAGTCAGGTTTTCTGTGGCGTGCCGCTAAGAATGCAAGAATAAAGCCCGAACCTATGATGCCGCGGCAGAAAGCCACAAATTCACTGGGAAAAGACACATTCCGCAAAAAGAGCCCTATCGTCCCATATAGAACAACCGCAGTTATGTATTTAAGTCTTTCAATGCCTGTGCCCAAGAACCCCCCTATTATAGATCAAACTGCGTCAGTCCATATTTCTCAATGATCCCGCATAGCACCTCAGCGTATGAGGACGCAGTCGCATAGCCTCCCTGCTGTATTATTCTGGCAGCCCTGCGGTAATCTTTCTCATTTCCTATGCCCTTGTACCTCTTAGAGCTGCCTGCCTTAGCGCCAAGTAGATAGGAACTGTGGTCGGCTATAGAGTCCTCCACGCTAGCGTAACTGCGAAAATCTGCATATATATACTTCGAACCGCCATCCGCCATCTCTTCCCTGGTCTTCAGCCTGTAGCGGCTGCTGCCGTCCCAGACACTGTTCGGGAAATCATTATTCGACAGCATACACTTCATACCGAAGCAATTATTGGCCTTTTGAACCAGTTCATCCTGCCCGTAGCCACTCTCGCAGAGAAATTGAGCAAGGGATACGGAAGCCAGTATCCCCGTCCTCTCCTGCTCCTTGCGGAGCAGCGGTCCCATTATAGATAGTATTTCAGCCGTGCTCTTTCCCAGAAATTCACTTGCCTGCAGCTTTTCTTCAGGTTCTTCTGGAGGCGGTGCCTGCAGCTCCTCATCACCTTCATATATATAGCCCGGCTCTTCTTCCGGACCAGGCTCAAAAACCACTCCTTCCGTATCGTATGAAAGACCCGTCCGGAGAGCGGGATTTCTTCTCTCGGACGGGTATCTCAATACAATAATCCCATAAATCAAAAAAACTAATAAAATGCCAGCTATCAGATATTTTATGAATTTTTCACTCATCGTCCTCTTTTTCATCCGCCATAGGGCGTCTGGGGATAATGCTGTCATCTATACGCAGGTTTATCCTCGGCACAGGCCTGTCATCCTGCATAGGCTCACCGCCCTGCACTGGCTCACCGCCTTGCACATGCTCGCCGCCCTGCACGGGTACGCCGCCTTGCACAGGCTCACCGTCTTGCGTAGATGCGCCATCTTGTACAGATGCGCCATCTTGTACAGATGTGCCGCCCTGCACAGGCTCGCCATCCTGCACGGGCTCACCTGACTCACCCTGCGCTTCCTGCGCCTCTGCCAGGGGAACAGGGGCAAGCTGAGGCTTCAGTTCTGCAACTTCTTTCTCCTCTGCCTTTGGCGGAGGCTCAGGAAGCCCCTTTTCCTTCCTGAATATCTCCATGAACTCCTTGCCTGTGATCGTCTCCTTCTTTATAA